>JBGAJT010000006.1:18927-27961 GCA_044224785.1 Candidatus Nanopelagicales bacterium
CACCGCGATCGGCGACCACGTCGTGACCATGAGCGCGCCCAACACCGCCACGGTCCTCAACGGCTACCTCACCACCAGCCGGGTGCGGACTGCGACCGGCACCGCCGCCTCCGGCTCGACCACGCTGCGGCTCGGCTCCGTCGTCGACTCGCCGGTGGGCGCGACCGTCACCGGGGCGGGCATCCCGGCGGGCACCACCGTCACCGCCATCACGACCGAAGCGATCGCCGACCCGGTCTCGGTGCTCACCCTGTCGGCGCCGACCACGGCCGCCGTCGCGGGCGGCGTCACCCTCACCAGCTCCACGAAGACGCTCGCCGCGGGCGGCTACAACGGCGGCACGACGCTGCGCGTGCTCGCCGGCACCGGGGTCACCGTCGGGTCCACCGTCACCGGCACCGGCATCGGGGCGGGCGCCAAGGTCACGGCCGTCTCCGCTCACCAGCTCACGCTGAGCGTCCCGAACGTCGCCGCCGTCCGTGCCACCGTCACGACCGCCCCCGTGCGCGTCGCGGCGACGTGCACGATCTCGCGCACCGGCTGGTACGGCGAGGCGAACGCCGCCCTCGCCGGCGCCAACCTGGTCGGCAAGTACCAGCTCGCCGGCATCGCGCAGTGGACCATCGGCGGTGAGGACACCGCGCAGTGGGCTCCGCTGCGCACCTACGCCACGGCCATCGCCCCGAAGGCGACCTCCGTCGCGCTGACCGCGCCGACCGCGGTCTACGTCGGCCGTCGGGCCACGCTGCGCGCCACGGTGACCTCGGGCGGCGCAGCCGTGCCGGGCGTCGCCGTCGCGTTCCTCTTCCGCAAGGCGGGCGCCACCGCGTGGACCCGGGTGGGAACCGCGGTCGCGGCCGCCGACGGCACCGTCGCCTGGGCGACCCCTGCCGCGTCCGTGACGGGATCCTGGCGCGCGTACGTCGCGAGCACCTGGGCCCGCAACGCCGGCGGCGCGATCGCCGCGCCGACGGTCGCCCGCAAGGCGCCCACCGTCGTCGCGCTCACGGCCACGTCGTCGGTCCGTCGCGGCTCGCTCGCGCGTGCGTACGCGAAGGTGACCTCGCTCGGGGCGCCGCTCGTCGGCGTCAAGGTCTACTTCCGCTGGCGCGCGTCGCCGACGCGGCCGTGGACCCTCCTGGGCAGCAACCTCACCAACGCCTCGGGCGTCGCGGTCCGCGCCTACGCGCCGAAGACCACCGGCTACTGGCAGGCGACCGTCGCCGCGACCACCGCGCGCACGATCGGCGTCTCGGCGACCTCGCCGCGCACCGTCGTGAAGTAGACGACGGTCGCGAGGGCGATCCGCGTCAGCTCAGGCAGACGCCGGGGAGCTCGAACCAGCGCAGCTGCTCGAAGTCGGCCGTGACCTGGTCGGCGTCGACGTCGGCGCCCGGCTCGGGGAGCGAGTCCATGAGCAGGTGCGCCTCGGCGAGGTAGCGCTCGAGGTCCTCGACCGGCGCCCGGTCGTCGCGGTGCGGGTAGTCGAGGCGGCCGTCGACGTAGGACAGCTGGGTGAGGCGCAGCGGCGGCTCGACGGCGCCGTCCTTGTGCCGCCAGCGCCCCGACGCCAGGTCGAAGCGGTACTCCGGCACGAGCTTCCAGCCGTGGTCGGCGACGAGGGCGACCGCCTGCACGACGTAGCGGAAGACCTCCTCGCTGATGAAGTAGTTGAAGTTCACGCGCACCCAGCCGGGCTTGATGCCCTCGCAGCCGTGCGTGATCTCGCGCTCGAACTCGTGGCTGCGCTCGATGTCGATGCCGAGCAGGCGATGGCCGTACGGGCCGGCGCAGGAGCAGCCGCCGCGGCTCTGGATCCCGAAGACGTCGTTGAGGATCGCGACGACGAGGTTGTGGTGCAGGTAGCGGCCGCCGGGGCGGCGCACGGTGAACGACACGATCGAGAGCCGCTCGGCGCCGACGTTGCCGAGGATGTCGATGCTCGGGTGCTGCTGCCACGCGGCGATCGCGCGGCGCAGGTAGTCCTCCTCGTGGGCACGGATGACGTCGATGCCGACGTTGCGCTTGAGGTCGAACACGAGGCCCGCGCGGATCGACTCGACGATCGCCGGTGTGCCGGCCTCCTCGCGGTGCACCGGGTCGGACAGGTAGACGTGCTCGGCGGGGTTCACGTAGGCGACCGTGCCGCCGCCGACGACCACCGGGACCGAGTTCGTGAGCAGGTCGCGACGGATCGCGAGGACTCCCGGAGTGCCCGGGCCGCCGACGAACTTGTGCGGCGAGAGGACCACGGCGTCCTTGTAGGACAGGGGATCCGCGTCGTCGGCGGCCATGTCGATGTCGAGGTACGGCGCAGCCGCGGCGTAGTCCCACACCGACAGGGCGCCGTGCCGGTGCAGCAGGCTCGCGATGCCGCGGGTGTCGGTCATGATCCCGGTGACGTTCGACGCCGCGCTGAACGCGCCGATCTTCAGCGGCCGGTCGGCGTACGCCGCGAGCTCGGCCTCGAGGCGCGCGACGTCGATGTGGCCGTCGGGGTCCTCGGGGATCTGCACGACGTCGGCGAGCGACTCGCGCCAGGGCAGCTCGTTGCTGTGGTGCTCGAACGGGCCGATGAAGACCACGGGACGCTCGGCCGCGGGGATCTGCGCCGAGAGGTGGTAGCGGTGGTCGAGATCCGCGGGCAGCCGCAGCTGCAGCAGGCCCACGAGCTTGTCGATGGCGCCGGTGGTGCCCGAGCCGGTGAAGATCACGACGGCGTCGTCGCCGCAGCCGAGCGCGTCGTGGACGATCGCGCGCGCGTCCTCGCGCAGCCGCGAGGTCTGCAGGCCGGTGCCGCTGCTCTCGGTGTGGGTGTTGGCGTAGCGGGGGAGCACCTCGTCGCGGATGAAGTCCTCGAGGAAGGACAGCGCGCGGCCCGACGCGGTGTAGTCGGCGTAGGTCACGCGACGCGGCCCGTAGGGGCCGTGCATCACCTGGTCGTCACCGATGACGCCGTCGCGGATGGTCGCGAGGAGGGTCGGCTCGGGCAGGCCGGGGGTGCGGGGCGGGATCGGCAGCGGCTCGGACACGAGGTGAGGGTAACCCCGGGACGGCCGCTCACCGGACCCCTGCGTCCGTGCGACGATGAGGCACGTGGGAATCGCGCCGGTGGAGCTCGAGCGGCCCGAGACCGGGTCGGTGACCGCTCCCGACACACCCTGGGTCACCCTCGTCTGGAACGACCCCGTCAACCTCATGTCCTACGTCACCTACGTCTTCATGACCTACTTCGGCTACCCGAAGGAGAAGGCGCAGCGGCTGATGTCCGACGTCCACCACAAGGGCCGCGCCGTCGTGTCCAGCGGCACCCGCGAGGAGATGGAGCGCGACGTCACCGCGATGCACTCCTACGGCCTGTGGGCGACGCTGCAGAAGGACGACTGACCGGTGGGCACCTACGGCTTCCGGCGCACGATCGGCGGGCGCATCGTCCTGCGCACCGACGAGGTGGAGCGCACGATCCTCGCCGACGTCGTCACCCAGCTCAGCGAGCTCGTCGAGCCCGAGCACGACCCGCACGAGGACCCGCTGGCGCGGCTGGTCGGCATCGACCCCGACGCCGAGCGGTCCGACGACCCCGCGCTCGCGCGCCTGTTCCCCGACGCCTACGCCGACGACGAGGAGGCCTCGGCCGAGTTCCGGCGCTTCACCGAGCGGTCGATGCGCGAGGCCAAGGTCGCGAACGCCGCCACGGTGCTCGGCACGCTCGAGCGCTCCGGCAACAAGGTGACGCTCTCCGAGCCCGAGGCGCACGCCTGGCTCGGCACCCTCAACGACCTCCGGCTGGCGCTCGGCAGCCGGCTGGAGATCACCGAGGAGAACCACCGCATCTTCCAGGAGCTCCCCGACGGCCATCCCGCGGCCGCGGCGTATCACCTCTACGACTGGCTCTCCTACCTGCAGGAGACCCTCGTGCGCGCGGTCATGGGCTTCGACGTCGACTACCCCGAGCCGCCCCCCGCCTAGCGCGAGCGCCGTGCGCCCGAGGCCGACCCGGTTCTCCTAGGCTGCTCCCATGCTCACGATCCGCCAGGACCTCGTCGACGCGATGGTCGCCCACGCGCGCGCCGACCACCCCGACGAGGCGTGCGGGGTCATCGCCGGCCCGGCGGGCAGCGACCGTCCCGAGCGCTTCATCCCGATGGTGAACGCCGCGCGCTCGCCCACGTTCTACGAGTTCGACTCGATGGACCTGCTCCGGCTCTACCGGGACATGGACGACAACGACGAGGTTCCGGTGGTCGTCTACCACTCGCACACCGCGACCGAGGCCTACCCGTCGCGCACCGACGTCTCCTACGCCTCCGAGCCCGAGGCGCACTACGTGCTGGTCAGCACCCGGGAGACGGGGCACGACGATGGCCCGTACGAGCTGCGGTCGTACCGCATCGTGGACGGCGTCATCACCGAGGAGGAGGTCCGGGTCGTCTGACCCGGACGGCGGAACAGCCTCCGACCTGCGACGACGCTCCTGCGAAGGGCTCGCAGCAGCGGTCCGCATGGTGGGACGACCGGCCCTCGCCGGTTCGTGGCCGGGAATAGGCGGCCCTACGCTCTCCTTGGCATCGACGGCGCGACCACCGGTCGCCCCTCGACAGAACGCCCGCACCGACTGACGCATCACGAGTGGAGCACTCCCGCCATGGCCATCGAGGTCCGCATCCCGACCATCCTGCGCACCTACACCGGCGGCGCGCGCTCGGTCGAGGCGTCCGGTGACACCCTCCGCTCGCTGCTCGCCTCGCTCGATGCGACCTACCCCGGCCTGCAGGAGCGCATCGTCGACGACGCCGGCCTGCGCCGCTTCGTCAACGTCTACCTCAACGACGAGGACGTCCGCTTCCTCGACGGCATCGACACCGCGCTGTCCGACGGCGACGTCGTGACGGTGCTCCCCGCCGTCGCCGGCGGCTGATCGGTCCCGCGTGCGCTACGACTCCCTCCTCGACTCGGTCGGCCGTACGCCGCTCGTGGGTCTCCCGCGGCTCTCGCCGTCGCCCGACGTGCGCCTGTGGGCCAAGCTCGAGGACCGCAACCCGACGGGTTCGGTGAAGGACCGCGCGGCGCTGCGGATGGTCGAGGACGCCGAGGCCAAGGGGCTGCTCTACCCCGGCTGCACGATCCTCGAGCCGACGAGCGGCAACACCGGCATCTCGCTCGCGATGGCCGCGCGCCTCAGGGGCTACCGCATCGTGTGCGTGATGCCGGAGAACACCTCGGTCGAGCGGCGCCAGCTGCTGCGCATGTGGGGCGCCGAGATCGTCAGCTCGCCCGCGGCCGGCGGCTCCAACGAGGCGGTGCGCGTCGCCAAGCACCTCGCCGAGGAGCACCCCGACTGGGTGATGCTCTACCAGTACGGCAACCCCGCGAACGCCGAGGCGCACTACGCGACCACCGGTCCCGAGATCCTCGAGGACCTGCCGACCATCACGCACTTCGTCGCCGGCCTCGGCACCACCGGCACCCTCATGGGCACCGGGCGGTTCCTGCGCGAGCACGTGCCCGACATCGAGATCGTCGCCGCCGAGCCGCGCTACGGCGAGCTCGTCTACGGGCTGCGCAACATCGACGAGGGCTTCGTCCCCGAGCTCTACGACGCGAGCGTGCTGACCACCCGCTACTCCGTCGGTCCGCGCGACGCCATCCGCCGCACCCGCCAGCTGCTGGAGGAGGAGGGCATCTTCGCCGGAATCTCCACCGGCGCGATCCTGCACGCCTCCCTGGGCATCGCGGCGCGCGTCGTCAAGGCGGGCGGCACCGCCGACATCGCCTTCGTCGTCTGCGACGGCGGCTGGAAGTACCTCTCCACCGGCGCCTACGAAGGCACCCTCGACGACGCCGAGGACAGCATCGAAGGCTCCCTCTGGGCCTGAGCGACATCGTCTGTGTCGCGCAGATGACAGAGGTGGGGTGCGACACAAGGCCGCTGAGGGCGTTATCAGGGTGGGCTTCCTCGGCCTAGTCTCCGTGGCGTGACGGATGCGCCCATCGGGATCTTCGACTCCGGGGTCGGAGGGCTCACCGTGGCGCGCGCGGTGCTCGACCAGCTGCCGCACGAGCCGGTGCTCTACGTCGGCGACACCGCGCGCGGCCCCTACGGCCCGCGTCCCATCCCCGAGGTGCGCGCGTTCGCGCTCGACGTCATGGACCACCTGGTCGACCAGGGCGTGAAGCTGCTCGTCATCGCGTGCAACTCCGCCAGCGCGGCCGTCCTGCGCGACGCGCGCGAGCGCTACGACGTCCCCGTGGTCGAGGTGATCCAGCCCGCGGTGCGCCGGGCCGTGCGGTCGACCCGCAACCGGCGCATCGGCGTCATCGGCACCCGCGCCACGGTCGAGAGCGGCGCGTACGCCGACGCCTTCGCCGCCGCACCCGACGCCACGATCGTGCAGCGCGCCTGCCCCCGCTTCGTCGAGTTCGTCGAGGCCGGGGTCACCGGCGGCCCCGAGCTGCAGGCCGTCGCGCACGAGTACCTCGACCCCATCGTCGACGCCGACGTCGACACCCTGATCCTCGGCTGCACGCACTACCCGCTGCTCACCGGCGTCATCTCCTACGTCATGGGGGAGGACGTCACCCTGGTGAGCAGTGCGGAGCAGACCGCGCAGGACGTCTACCGCACGCTGGTCTCGCAGGGGCTCGAGCGCGACGCGGCGCTCCCCGAGCCCGAGCACCGCTTCCTCGCCACCGGCGACCCCGCACCCTTCGCCACGCTCGCGCGGCGCTTCCTCGGCCCCGAGGTCGTCGCCGTCGAGCACGCCACCGAGGTGATCGTCTGATGCGTGTCACGGTCGTCGGCTGCGCCGGCAGCTTCCCCGGTCCCGACTCCCCGGCGTCGTGCTACCTCGTCGAGCACGAGGGGAGCAGCCTGCTGCTCGACCTCGGCAACGGCGCGTTCGGTGCGCTCCAGCGCTACGCCGACGTCTACGCCGTCGACGCGATCGCGCTCTCGCACCTGCACGCCGACCACTGCCTGGACCTCACGTCCTACTACGTCGCCCGCAAGTACCACCCGGACGGCCCGAAGCCGACGATCCCGGTGCTCGGCCCGACCGGCACCGCCGACCGGATGGCGCGGGCCTACGACCTGCCGCACGAGCCGGGCATGCACGGCGAGTTCGAGTTCCGCGACCACGTCGAGGTGACCGAGATCGGCCCGTTCCGGATCTCGACCGCCCCGGCCAACCACCCGATCGAGGCCTACGCGATCCGCGTCGACGCCGGCGGCTCGGCGCTGGTGTTCAGCGGCGACACCGGCGTCTGCGACCCGCTCGTCGAGCTGGCGAAGGGCGCCGACCTCGCGCTGTTCGAGGCGTCGTTCCTCAGCCGCTACCCGGACCTGCCGGAGAACCTCCACCTCACCGCTGCGCAGTCCGCGGAGCACGCCACGCGGGCCGGCGTCGACCGCCTCGTCCTCACCCACCTCGTGCCGTGGACCCCGCAGGACGAGACGCTCGAGGAGGCCGCCGCCGTGTTCGACGGCGACGTCCGCCTGGCTGCCCCCGGCCTCGTCGTCGACCTCTGACCTGCGCCCGCCGGCGCGGGCCGTAGGGTCGTGCGCATGACCCGCAGCGACGGCCGCGCCGCCGACCAGCTCCGTCCCGTCTCCTTCCACCGCGGGTGGCTCGACCACGCCGAGGGCTCCTGCCTCGTGGAGTTCGGGCGCACCCGCGTGCTGTGCGCCGCGTCGTTCACACCCGGTGTGCCGCGCTGGCGCAAGGACTCCGGCCTCGGCTGGGTCACCGGCGAGTACGCGATGCTCCCGAGGGCGACCAACACCCGCAACGACCGCGAGTCGGTGCGCGGCAAGGTCGGCGGCCGCACCCACGAGATCTCCCGGCTGGTCGGACGCTCGCTGCGTGCGGCGATCGACCTGTCGGCGCTCGGCGAGAACTCGATCGTCATCGACTGCGACGTCCTGCAGGCCGACGGCGGCACGCGCACGGCGGCGATCACCGGCGCCTATGTCGCGCTCGTCGACGCCGTGTCCTGGGCGAAGAAGCAGGGCCACGTCAAGGCCGACGCCCGTGCGATCGCGAACTCCGTCGCTGCGGTCAGCGTCGGCATCGTCGACGGCGAGCCGCGGCTCGACCTGCACTACGACGACGACGTGAAGGCCGACACCGACATGAACGTCGTGATGACCGGCGACGGCCGCTACGTCGAGGTGCAGGGCACCGCCGAGGGCGAGCCGTTCGACCGCGCGCTGCTCGACGAGCTGCTCGCCCTCGCCGCGTCCGGCTGCGCCGAGCTGACCCGCCTGCAGCTCGCGGCGCTCGCGGGCGCATGAGCCGCGTCGTCCTCGCGTCGCGGAACGCGCACAAGATCGAGGAGATGGCGCGGATCCTCGACGACGCCGGCCTGCACGTGGAGGTCGTCGGCATCGACGCGTTCGACGGCGTCGTCGACGTGCCCGAGGTCGCGGAGACCGAGGCCACCTTCGAGGGCAACGCGCTGCTGAAGGCGCGCGCCGTCTGCGCGGCCACCGGCGTGGCTGCCGTCGCCGACGACAGCGGGCTCTGCGTCGACGCGCTCAACGGGATGCCCGGCATCCTCTCGGCCCGGTGGAGCGGCGGGGGCGGCGACGTCGCCAACCTCGAGCTTGTCCTCGCCCAGCTCGGCGACACCCCCGACGAGCGGCTCGGCGCGCAGTTCCGCTGCGCCGTGGCGCTCGTGCTGCCCGACGGCCGCGAGGCCACGGTGCACGGCGAGATGCACGGCCGGCTCGTCCGCGCGCCGCGCGGGACGAACGGCTTCGGCTACGACCCGATCTTCGTCCCGGACGGCGAGGCCCGCACGAGCGCGGAGCTCACGAGCGAGGAGAAGGACGCGATCAGCCACCGCGGGAACGCGCTGCGGGCCCTCGTCCCGGTGCTCCGCGACCTGCTGCCCGCCGACGCGTGACGCGCGGCGGTCGGTGTACGCCGCTGTCCGCCGCAAGCACGCGCGTCGCGCGGTCGATCTGCCGCGCATTCGGATAACGTGCCCGCGCGCGCGCTTCTTTCTGTCTGGCGGTGTTTCTCAGCAATAC
>JBGAJT010000070.1:0-12911 GCA_044224785.1 Candidatus Nanopelagicales bacterium
GCACGCGACCGGCGGGTCATCCCCGTCGTGCGCAAGCTGCTCGCCGACGGCGAGACGCCGATCGGCCTCTACCGCAAGCTCGCCGGCGAGCGGGCTGGCACCTTCCTGCTCGAGTCCGCCGAGCACGGCCGCTCGTGGTCGCGCTACTCCTTCGTCGGCGTACGCAGCGCCGCGATGCTCACCGAGGCCGACGGCGCCGCCGTGTGGCAGGGCAACGCGCCGGTCGGCCTGCCCACCGGCGGCAACCCGCTCGAGGCGCTGCGCGACACGCTCGCCGCGCTGCACACCGAGCGGCTCCCCGGGCTGCCGCCGCTCACCGGCGGCATGGTCGGCTACCTCTCCTACGACGCGGTGCGGCGCTGGGAGCGGCTGCCCGACGCGAACCCCGACGAGATCGGCGTCCCCGAGCTCGCGATGCTGCTCGCCACCGACCTCGCGGTGCTCGACCACCACGACGGCTCGGTCCTGCTCATCGCCAACGCGATCAACTACGACGACTCCGACGAGCGCGTCGACGAGGCGTGGGCCGACGCCGTGCGCCGGCTCGACGTCATGCAGAAGGACCTCGCGACGAGCGCCTCGGCATCGGCGTCGACCTACGACCTCACCGCGGAGGTCGAGGTCTCGTCGCGCACGCGGCGCGAGGACTACCTCGCCGGCGTCGAGGCGTGCAAGGAGTACATCCGCGCGGGTGACGCCTTCCAGATCGTGCTGTCGCAGCGGTTCTCGGCCCCGTGCACGGCGACGGCGCTCGACGTCTACCGCGTCCTGCGCGTCACCAACCCCAGCCCGTACATGTACCTGCTGCGCGTGCCGCGCCTGACCGACGACGGGTCGCTGTCCGACGAGGTCGCGTTCGACGTCGTCGGCTCCTCGCCCGAGGCGCTGGTGAAGGTCGAGGGCGGTCGCGCGCTGCTGCACCCGATCGCCGGCTCGCGTCCGCGCGGTGCGACGCCCGAGGAGGACCACGCGCTCGCCGACGAGCTGCTGGCCGACGAGAAGGAGCGCGCCGAGCACCTCATGCTCGTCGACCTCGGGCGCAACGACCTCGGACGCGTGTGCGCGCCCGGCTCGGTCGAGGTCGTCGAGTTCATGAAGGTCGAGCGCTACAGCCACATCATGCACATCGTCTCGACGGTGGTCGGCCGGCTGGCGGAGGGCCGCACGGCCTACGACGTCCTCGCGTCGACCTTCCCGGCGGGCACGCTCTCGGGTGCGCCCAAGCCGCGGGCGATGGAGATCATCGACGAGCTCGAGCCGGTGCGGCGCGGGATCTACGCCGGCTGCGTCGGCTACCTCGACTTCGCCGGCGACCTCGACACCGCGATCGCGATCCGCACCGGCGTCATCAAGGACGGCGTCGCCCACGTGCAGGCGGGCGCCGGTCTCGTGGCCGACTCGGTCCCCGAGACCGAGCACGTCGAGTGCGGCAACAAGGCGGCCGCCGTCCTGCGCGCGGTCGCGGTCGCGTCGACCATGCGCCCGGCCGGGTCGTGACCGACGCTGCGCCCGACCCGGTGACCGACGCGACCGCCGTGGCCTCGCCACCGTCGGGCGCGCCGCGCTCGTCGTCGGGGGAGTACCGCCTCGCCCTCCTGCTCGTCGCGGTCGGTGCGGGCCTGCTGCTCGTCGGCTTCGGCCGCACGTGGGTCACCGCCACGAGCGCCCAGCCCGGGCTGCCGCGGATCGTCATCACCCTCTCCGGGCTCGACCTCGTGCCCCTGGGCGCGGCCCTCCCGCTGGTCGGGCTCGCGGGCATCGCGGGCCTGGTCGCCACGCGCGGCTGGTGGCGCCGGGCGGTCGGGGCGCTGCTCGTCGTCGCGGGTGGCGCGGGCCTCGTGCTCGCCACCCGGGCCGGGCTGACGCTCTCCGACCCCTCGGGCGAGGGCGCGACCGTCGACCGGCTCGTGGGGGAGCGGCTCGGCGTCACGGTGTCCGGCGTCCCCGTGACCACGACGTCGTGGTGGCTGCCCGCCGCGCTCGGCGGCCTGCTGCTGGCCCTGGGCGGCCTGCTGGCGCTGCTGCACGGCTCGCGCTGGCCGGTGCTGGGCCGCCGCTACGAGCGCGAGGGCGCGGCCGCGACGCCGGGCCGGGCCGAGTCGGCCTGGGAGCTGCTGGACCGCGGTGTCGACCCCACGGCCGAGCAGAGCGGGTCCCGCCCGGCGGGCGACGCCGAGGGCCCCGGTCCCGACCCGATGCTGGGGAACGGGCCCGGTTCCTGACATGATGCGCGGCAGGACCGCCCGAGGAGGAGAGCGATGACCGCCGAGCACGAGGACCACGGCAACACCCCTGCTGCCTGGACCGCCGTCATCATCATCATGCTCGCGTTCGTCGTGGGCGCGGTCGCCGTCGTCGCCGGCAACTGGGTCCTGTTCTGGGTCGGCGGCTTCGGCCTCGCGATCCTCGGCGCGATCGTCGGCAAGGTCATGTCGATGATGGGCATGGGCAAGCAGCCCGAGACCGCCGACCACTGATCGAGCCGATCCGGCCATGACCGCGCCCGTCGACGCCCCGCCGTCGGAGGAGGTGCGCGTCGACCCCTCCCGCTGGCGCCGCGTCCGCGCACCGCTCGGCGTCGGCCTGCTCGGCATCGCGGCCACGGCGTACGTCGGCCTCGTCGACCCCAACGCGCCGGGCCACTACCCGCTCTGCCCCACCAAATACCTCACCGGGCTGGACTGCCCCGGCTGCGGCGGGCTGCGCGCCGTGCACTCGCTGGCGCACGGCGACCTCGGCGGGGCCCTCGACCACAACGCGTTCGCGGTGCTCGTGCTGCTGCCGCTCGCGGTCCTGCTGTGGGGGCGCTGGCTGGTGCGGTCCTGGCGCGGCGACCCGCCGCCGACCACCAAGCCGTGGTGGGAGAGCCGCGCGGCGCTGTGGACCTTCCTCGTCGTCATGGCCGTGTTCACCGTGGTGCGCAACGTCTCCGGCGTGGCCGCCTTCGCCTGGCTGGGCTCCCCCGCGGGATGACGCAGACGAGATCTCGTTTCCGTCGTCCCGGATAACCCGGGAGGGTGGATGTCCCGCACTGCGGATAGCCTCACCCCCATGACCGTGCTCGACGACATCCTGGACGGCGTCCGCGAGGACCTCGCCGTGCGTCAGGCGCGCACCAGCCTCGACGACCTCAAGGCGCTTGCCGCCTCGCGCCCCACGCCGATCGACGCAGAGGCGGTGCTGCGCGGCCCGGGCGTCAGCGTCATCGCCGAGGTGAAGCGGTCGAGCCCGAGCAAGGGCGCGCTCGCGACGATCGCCGACCCGGCCGCCCTCGCCGGCGAGTACGAGGCCGGCGGAGCGCACATCATCAGCGTCCTCACCGAGCAGCGCCGCTTCGGCGGCTCGCTCGCGGACCTCGTCGCGGTGCGCGAGGCCGTCGACATCCCGGTGCTGCGCAAGGACTTCATCGTCACCAGCTACCAGCTCTGGGAGGCGAAGGCCTACGGCGCCGACGTCGCCCTGCTCATCGTGGCCGCGCTCGAGCAGCAGGCGCTCGTCTCGCTCGTCGAGCGCGCGCGCTCTCTCGGGCTCACCCCGCTCGTCGAGGTGCACGACACCGAGGAGGTGGCCCGCGCGCTCGACGCGGGTGCGACCGTCATCGGCGTCAACGTGCGCAACCTCAAGACCCTCGAGGTCGACCGCGCGACCTTCGCACGCGTCGCCCCTGCGATCCCCGAGAGCTGCGTGCGCATCGCCGAGTCCGGCGTCCGCGGGCCGCACGACCTGATCGCCTACGCCGAGGCCGGCGCCGACGCCGTGCTCGTCGGCGAGAGCCTGGTCACCGACGGCGACGCGCGCACGGCGGTGCACGACCTCGTCACCGCCGGCGCCCACCCCTCGATGTCCAAGGGCGAGGAGCGCTGATGACCGCGATCGACCAGCAGCAGAGCCTGTCCGGCCGCATCCCCGGCGGCCCCGACAGCACCGGGCACTTCGGCCAGTTCGGCGGCCGCTTCGTCCCGGAGGCGCTCACGGCCGCGCTCGACGAGCTCGACGCCGCCTTCCGCGCCGCCGTCGTCGACCCGGAGTTCATGGCCGAGCTCGACCGGCTGCAGCGCACCTACGTCGGCCGCCCGAGCCCGGTCACCGACGCGCGCCGGTACTCCGAGCACTGCGGCGGCGCGCGCGTGCTGCTCAAGCGCGAGGACCTCAACCACACCGGCTCGCACAAGATCAACAACGTGCTCGGCCAGGCGCTGCTCACCGTCCGGATGGGCAAGCAGCGCGTCATCGCCGAGACCGGCGCCGGTCAGCACGGCGTCGCGACCGCGACGGCCGCGGCGCTGCTCGGCCTCGAGTGCGTCGTCTACATGGGCGAGGAGGACACCCGCCGCCAGGCGCTCAACGTCGCCCGGATGCGCCTGCTCGGCGCCGAGGTCGTGCCCGTCCTCGCCGGCAGCCGCACCCTCAAGGACGCGATCAACGAGGCGATGCGCGACTGGGTCACCAACGTCGACCGCACCCACTACCTCCTCGGCACGGTCACCGGCCCGTCGCCGTTCCCCGAGATGGTCCGCACCTTCCACCAGGTGATCGGCCTCGAGGCGCGCGACCAGGTGCTCGAGCTCACCGGCGGGCTGCCCACCGCGGTCGCGGCGTGCGTCGGCGGCGGCTCGAACGCCATGGGCATCTTCGGCGCCTTCCTCGACGAGCCGACCGTGGCGCTGCACGGCTACGAGGCGGGCGGCGACGGCGTCGAGACCGGCCGCCACGCCTCCCGGTTCTCCGGTGGTTCGCCCGGCGTCCTGCACGGCGCGCGCACCTACGTCCTGCAGGACGAGTGGGGCCAGACCCGCCCGTCGCACAGCATCAGCGCGGGGCTGGACTACCCGGGTGTCGGCCCCGAGCACGCCTGGCTCCACGAGACCGGCCGCGCGTCCTACGAGCCGGTCGACGACTCCGAGGCGATGGAGGCCTTCGGCCTGCTCTGCCGCACCGAGGGCATCATCCCGGCCATCGAGAGCGCGCACGCGCTCGCCGGCGCGATGCGGCTGGGCCGCGAGCTCGGCCCGGACGCCGTGATCCTGGTGAACCTCTCCGGCCGCGGCGACAAGGACGTCGAGACCGCGAGCCGCTGGTTCGGCCTCATCGACGGCGCGCTGCCGCAGGAGGGTCGGGCATGAGCCGCCTGCACGAGGCCTTCGCTGCGGCGAAGGCGGAGGGGCGCGCGCTCCTCATCGGCTACATGCCGGCCGGCTTCCCGGCCAAGGGCGACGACGTCGAGGTCATCGCCGCGATGGTCCGAGGCGGCGTCGACGCCGTCGAGATCGGCCTGCCCTACTCCGACCCGCTCATGGACGGCGCGACCATCCAGGACGCCGTGCAGCGCGCGCTCGAGGGAGGCACGCACACCGACGACGTCCTCGAGACGGTGCGCGGCGTCGCGGCCCTCGGCGTCCCCACGCTGGTGATGTCGTACTGGAACCCGCTCGAGCGCTACGGCGTCGAGCGCTTCGCCGCCGACCTCGCGGCCGCCGGGGGAGTCGGCGTCATCACGCCCGACCTCACCCCGGAGGAGTCCGGTCCCTGGATCGCCGCCACCGACGCCGCCGGGATCGACCGGGTCTACCTCGTCGCACCGAGCAGCACCGACGACCGCGTCGCCACCGTCGCCGCGGCGTCCAGCGGCTTCGTCTACGCCGCGTCGACCATGGGCGTCACCGGCGCCCGGGCGGCGGTCGGCGGCTCGGCCCACGACCTCGTCGACCGCACCAAGGCGCGCACCTCGCTGCCCGTCGCGGTCGGGGTGGGCGTGTCGACCGGCGACCAGGCCGCCGAGATCGCGGCGTACGCCGACGGCGTGATCGTGGGGGCCGCGCTGGTCCGCACGGTCCTCGAGGCGGGGTCGACGGCCGGGGCCTGCGCGGCCATCGAGGCGCTGGCCGCCGAGCTGGCCGCGGGCGTGCGCCGCGCGGCCGAGCCTGTTGGTTGAATCGACAACTCATCACGTAGCGTGGGACCGGGAACACCGGGCACCCTCGGCTCGTCACAGCGTGTCGGGGGGCAGTACCGCGCTGGCGCGCGCGAGTGGGAGAGGATCGCAGCATGAGCAGCGACGTCCGGGCGTGGATCGGCACGCTCTTCCGCGTCGTGCTCGCAGGCATCCTGTTCTGGTCCGGCGCGGCGAAGCTGTTCGAGGGCTCCGAGGCGATGAACCGCGCGATCGTCGCCTACCGGCTGGGCCTCCCGCTCGACCTGGTCCACGTGATCGCCTGGGGCCTGCCGATCCTCGAGCTCGTGCTCGGCCTGCTGCTGCTCGTCGGCCTGCTCACCCGCTGGGCGGCGCTCGGCACGGCGCTCATCATGACCGCGTTCATCATCGGCATCGCCAGCGTCTGGATCCGCGGCTACAGCATCGACTGCGGCTGCTTCGGCGGCGGCGGCGACACCTCGCCCGAGGGCCGCGACCTGCGCTACGCGACGGAGATCCTGCGCGACCTCCTCTTCACCGGCATGGCGGTCTGGCTGGTCGCCTGGCCGGTCACCAAGCTCTCCCTGGACCGGGGACCCCGGCCGACGTACGACGACACCGACGACTACGACACCGACGAGATCGACGCCGAGGAGTCCACCGCATGAGCACGTCCAGCAACGGCAAGGACAGCAAGAAGACCACCCGCGAGAAGGCCGCCGCCGCGCGCGCGGCCGCGGAGGCCGAGCAGCGGCGTCGCGACAACCTCATCCGCATCGTCGGCGGTGTCGTGATCCTCGTGCTCGTCGCGGGCATCATCTTCTTCGCGGTCAAGGGCTCGCAGAACAACAGCAACAGCGCGAGCGGCGGTGCCGGCACCACGATCGTCAACGACGCGAAGATCCCCACCGGGACGAACAGCTCGAGCTCCGACCTGCCGTGGGCGGTCCCGGTCAACACGGCGGCCGGCAAGCCGACGCTGTCGATCTGGGAGGACTTCCAGTGCCCGATCTGCGGTGAGTTCGACAAGGCCAACGGTCCGACGCTCGAGAAGTGGGTGACCGAGGGCAAGATCAACCTGGTCTGGCGCCTCGCGACCTTCATCGACAACAACTACGCGAAGACCAGCCCGAACCCGTACTCCTCCTACCGCGCCTCGATGGCCTACGGCTGCTCGATCGACGCGGGCAAGGGCGAGGCCTACCGCACCCTGGTCTTCAACAACCAGCCGGCGACCGAGGGCGACGGCTGGACCAATCAGCAGCTGCTCGACTTCGGCAAGCAGGCGGGCATCACCGGCGACGCCTACACGACCTTCGAGAAGTGCTTCAACGACCAGACCTACGGCCAGTGGGTCACCAACAACGTCGTGACCTTCAACAACGACCAGATCCCGGGCACCCCCACGCTGTTCCTCAACGGCAAGGAGGTTCCGTCGTCGGCGATCAACGACATGACGGCGCTCGAGAAGCTGATCAACGAGGCCACGGCCTCCTGAGGCCCGCCCACCACCTGACAGGCGCCCTGTGACGAGCCCGCTGGACCTCCTCGCGTCCATCCCGAGCCCGTCCCAGGGCGTCTGGAACCTCGGCCCGATCCCGGTCCGGGCCTACGCCCTGTGCATCCTGCTCGGCATCTTCGTCGCGATCTGGTTCGGCGGACGCCGCTGGGTCGCGCGCGGCGGGCGCCCCGGGCTCGTCGGCGACGTCGCCATCTGGGCGGTGCCGTTCGGCATCATCGGCGGCCGGCTCTACCACGTCATCACCGACAACCAGATCTACTTCGGGCCGAACGGCAAGGGCCTGCTGGCGGCGTTCCGGATCTGGGACGGCGGCCTCGGCATCTGGGGCGCGGTCGTCCTCGGCGGCGTCGGCGCCTGGATCGGCGTACGCCGCGCCGGCGTCCCGCTCCCGCCCTTCGGCGACGCGATCGCCCCCGCCATCGTGATCGCGCAGGCCATCGGCCGGTTCGGCAACTGGTTCAACCAGGAGCTCTTCGGCGCGCCGACCGACCTGCCGTGGGGCCTGCAGATCGACGTCGCCAACCGGCCCGCCGGCTACGAGCAGTACGCGACGTTCCACCCGACCTTCCTCTACGAGTCGCTGTGGTGCCTCGGCGTCGCGGCGGTGGTCGTCTGGGCCGATCGCCGCTGGAAGATGGGCCACGGCCGTGTCTTCGCCCTGTACGTGATGCTCTACGCCGTCGGCCGCGCGTGGATCGAGTCGCTGCGCATCGACGAGGCGCACCACTTCTTCGGCATCAGGCTCAACGTCTTCACGGCGCTCGTCGTGATCGTGGGTGCGCTCATCTACATCGTGGTGAGCGCGCGCCTGCGCCCCGGCCGCGAGACGCCCGAGGAGCTCGATCCGCCCTACGCCGCGCAGCGCGCCGAACTGGCCGCGGCCGGCGACGACGCCACCGACGGGGCCTCGGACGGCGAGCTCGGCACCGCGCTCGACGAGGGTGCGGACGAGGCCGCCTCGGCGTCGCGCGCCGAGGGCGATACCGTCGACCCGTGACCGGCACGATCCCCCCTGAGGACCACCACCGCGACGTCACCGGCGGGTGGCTGCGCCCCGCGGTCTTCGGCGCCATGGACGGCCTGGTCTCGAACTTCGCGCTGATGGCCGGTGTCGCCGGCGGATCGGCCGCGCTGGGCGCGGGCACCACCGGCATCGTCCTGGCCGGTCTCGCGGGTCTCGCGGCCGGCGCGTTCTCGATGGCGGCGGGGGAGTACACCTCGGTGGCGAGCCAGGCCGAGCTCGCCGAGCAGGAGTTCGAGAACGAGCGGATCGAGCTGCGCCGCAACGCCGAGGGCGAGGCCAAGGAGCTGGCCCAGATCTGGGTCCGCCGCGGCGTCGACCTCGAGCTCGCCGAGGCGGTGGCGATGCAGCTGGGCCGCAACCCCGAGATGGCGCTCGAGGTGCACGCCAAGGAGGAGATCGGGCTCGCCCCGGGCGAGCTGCCGAACCCCTGGGTCGCGGCCGGCTCGTCGTTCCTCGCGTTCTCCCTCGGTGCGCTGATCCCGCTGCTGCCCTACTTCTTCGGTGTCCAGGTGCTCTGGCCCTCGGCGATCCTGTCGATGCTGGGCCTGTTCGGCGCCGGTGCGCTCGTCTCCCGCGTCACCGCCCGCACCTGGTGGTTCTCCGGCCTGCGCCAGCTGTTCGTGGGCGTGCTTGCGGCCGTCGTCACCTACGGCGTCGGCACGGTCGTCGGCACGTCGCTGTCCTGACCCGGGCGCCCGCCCCGGACCGGGCGCGTGAGCGGCCCGGAACGCGTCACGCGGGGCCCCGCGACACGGTCGCCCGGTCCGTGGACACCCCGGTGCCCCCGGCGGGGGCGGTCGGCTACGCTCACCCCAGCGCGGCGGCCCGGTCACGGCCGGTGAGCAGCGCAGCAGTGCGGCCAACGTCGTCCCTCTGCCAGCTCGACCGGCATCGAGAGCATGACGACGACGGGAGCCACCCATGTGGTCCGCCATCCCCTCCGCCCAGGGTCTCTACAGCCCTGAGTTCGAGAAGGACGCCTGCGGCGTCGCCTTCGTGGCCCAGCTGTCCGGGGAGAAGTCGCACGCCGTCGTGCGCCAGGCGCTCGACGCGCTCGAGAACCTCGAGCACCGCGGCGCCTCCGGCTCCGAGCCCGACTCCGGCGACGGCGCCGGCATCCTCGTGCAGGTCCCCGACGGCTTCTTCCGCGCCGTCATGGCCGAGCAGGGCGTCGAGCTGCCCCCGCGCCGCGCGTACGCCGTCGGCATCGCGTTCCTCCCCGACGACGACGAGGCCGCGGCGTCGGCGAAGAAGACCATCGAGTCGATCGCGGCCGAGGAGGGCCTCGCGGTCCTCGCCTGGCGCGATCTGCCGGTGAACCCCGAGGGCGTCGGCAGCACCGCGCGCAGCGTCATGCCGCGCTTCGCCCAGCTCTTCGTCGGCGCGACCGGCGGCCACGCCCTCGGCATGGCGCTCGAGCGCCGCGCGTTCTGCCTGCGCAAGCGCGCCGAGCACGAGGCCGACGTCTACTTCCCGTCGCTGTCGCTGCGCACGATCGTCTACAAGGGCATGCTCACCACGGCGCAGGTGACGTCGTTCTTCCCCGACCTGTCCGACGAGCGCTTCGACTCCGCGCTCGCGCTGGTGCACTCGCGCTTCTCCACCAACACCTTCCCGAGCTGGCCGCTCGCGCACCCGTACCGGCTCATCGCGCACAACGGCGAGATCAACACCGTCAAGGGCAACCGCAACTGGATGCGCGCCCGCGAGGCGCAGCTGGCGAGCGACCTGATCCCCGGCGACCTCGCGCGGCTGTTCCCGATCTGCACCGAGGGCGGCAGCGACTCCGCGACGTTCGACGAGGTGCTCGAGCTGCTCCACCTCGGTGGCCGCAGCCTCCCGCACGCCGTCCTCATGATGATCCCGGAGGCGTGGCAGAACCACACCGAGATGGACCCCGCGCGCCGGGCGTTCTACGAGTACCACGCGACGCTGATCGAGCCCTGGGACGGCCCGGCCGACGTCGCGTTCACCGACGGCACGGTCATCGGTGCGGTCCTCGACCGCAACGGCCTGCGCCCCGGCCGCTACTGGGTGACCGAGGACGGACTGGTCGTCCTGGCCTCCGAGGCCGGCGTCCTGCCGATCGACCCCGCGACCGTCGTCCGCAAGGGCCGGCTGCAGCCGGGCCACATGTTCCTCGTCGACACCGAGCAGCACCGCATCGTCGAGGACGAGGAGATCAAGGCCGAGCTCGCGGCGGAGTTCCCCTACGACGAGTGGCTGCACGCCGGCCTGATCCACCTCGACTCGCTGCCCGAGCGCGAGCACATCGTGCACACGCACGAGAGCGTCCTGCGCCGTCAGCAGACCTTCGGCTACAGCGAGGAGGAGCTGCGCATCGTCGTCGCCCCGATGGCGCGCACCGGTGCCGAGGCGATCGGCTCGATGGGCACCGACACCCCGATCGCGGCGCTCAGCTCGCGGCCGCGCTTGCTCTTCGACTACTTCGCGCAGCTCTTCGCGCAGGTGACCAACCCGCCGCTCGACGCGATCCGCGAGGAGCTCGTCACCTCGCTGGGCAGCCTCATCGGCCCCGAGGGCAACCTGCTCACGACGACCGCGGCGCAGTGCCGCAACGTCGTGCTGCCGTTCCCCGTGATCGACAACGACGAGCTCGCGAAGATCCTGCACATCAACGCCGACGGCGACCTGCCCGGCTTCGCGGCGACGAAGATCCTGGGCCTCTACGACGTCGACGGCGGGGGAGAAGCGCTGCAGGCGCGCCTCGACGAGATCTGCGCCGAGGTGTCGGCGCGTATCGCCGAGGGCGTGCGCTTCATCGTGCTGTCCGACCGCGACCACACGACCGACCTCGCGCCGATCCCGTCGCTTCTGCTCACCTCCGCCGTGCACCACCACCTGGTGCGGCAGAAGGAGCGGACGATGGTCTCGATCATCGTCGAGGCCGGCGACGTCCGCGAGGTGCACCACGTCGCGCTGCTCATCGGCTACGGCGCCGCCGCCGTGAACCCCTACCTCGCCATGGAGACCGCGGAGGACCTCGTCCGCCAGGGCGTCATCACCGACGTCGCGCCCGAGAAGGCCGTGCGCAACCTGGTGAAGGCGCTCGGCAAGGGCGTCCTCAAGGTCATGAGCAAGATGGGCATCTCCACCGTCGCGTCCTACCGCGGCGCGCAGGTGTTCGAGGCCGTCGGCCTCTCCGACGAGGTGATCGAGCGCTACTTCACCGGGACGACGTCGAAGCTCGGCGGCATCGGTCTCGAGGAGCTGCACCGCGAGGTGCTCGCGCGCCACGACGTCGCCTACCCGCCGTCGGGCATCTCGCCGGCCCACCGCCGCCTCAACGTCGGCGGCGAGTACCAGTGGCGTCGCGAGGGCGAGCCGCACCTGTTCGACCCGGAGACGGTGTTCCGCCTCCAGCACGCGACCCGCACCGGCCAGTACGAGGTCTTCAAGCAGTACACCTCGCGCGTCGACGAGCAGTCCGAGCGGCTCATGACGCTGCGCGGCCTGTTCGCGTTCAGGACCGGTGAGCGCGAGCCGATCAGCATCGACGAGGTCGAGCCCGCGACCGAGATCGTCAAGCGCTTCTCCACCGGCGCGATGTCCTACGGCTCCATCTCCGGCGAGGCGCACGAGACGCTCGCGATCGCGATGAACCGCCTCGGCGGCAAGTCCAACACCGGTGAGGGCGGCGAGGACCCGGAGCGGTTCGTGCCGCTCCCCAACGGCGACTCGAAGCGCTCGGCGATCAAGCAGGTGGCGTCGGGCCGCTTCGGCGTCACCAGCGAGTACCTCGTCAACGCCGACGACATCCAGATCAAGATGGCGCAGGGCGCGAAGCCCGGCGAGGGCGGCCAGCTGCCCGGCCACAAGGTCTACCCGTGGGTGGCGAGGACGCGTCACTCGACGCCGGGCGTCGGGCTCATCTCGCCGCCGCCGCACCACGACATCTACTCGATCGAGGACCTCGCCCAGCTCATCCACGACCTCAAGAACTCCAACCCGCGTGCCCGCGTGCACGTGAAGCTGGTGGCCGAGGTGGGCGTGGGCACGGTGGCCGCGGGTGTCGCAAAGGCGCACGCCGACGTCGTCCTCATCTCCGGCCACGACGGCGGCACCGGCGCCTCGCCGCTCACGTCGCTCAAGCACGCGGGCGGTCCGTGGGAGCTCGGCCTGGCCGAGACCCAGCAGACGCTGCTGCTCAACGGTCTGCGCGACCGCGTGGTCGTACAGACCGACGGCCAGCTCAAGACCGGTCGTGACGTCGTCGTCGCCGCGCTGCTCGGTGCGGAAGAGTTCGGCTTCGCGACCGCGCCGCTGGTCGTCATGGGCTGCGTGATGATGCGCGTCTGCCACCTCGACACCTGCCCCGTCGGCGTCGCGACGCAGAACCCCGTCCTGCGCGAGCGCTTCGCGGGCGAGCCGGAGTTCGTCGAGAACTTCTTCCGCTTCCTCGCCGAGGAGGTGCGCGAGCACCTCGCGGCGCT
>JBGAJT010000071.1:0-12813 GCA_044224785.1 Candidatus Nanopelagicales bacterium
CAGCAGATCGTCGGCGCCGCGGCACTTCGAGCAGCGCGGGTTGAACCACAGGATCACCTCAGCCATGCCGCCGACCCTAGCCCGCGTGATCTTGGTCAGTTGCGAGGTTCCCGGCCCGGGTAGCGCGCAACTTGCCAAGCACACGCCCGTCTCATCCTGTCGGGGGGAGCCCGCCGCGGGCTGCCCGCGCGTAGGTTCGAGACAGGCACGGTCACGAGGAGGTCGACATGTTCCGGGAGCGCAGGCAGGAGCGTCGTGAGGAACGGCGCGAGGAGCGTCGCGGCGACGACATGGTCCAGTTCAAGATGCGCCAGAAGATCGTCGCGATCGGCGACGACTTCTGGATCGAGGACTCGACCGGCCGCCGCGCCTACAAGGTCGACGGCAAGGCGCTGCGCGTGCGCGACACGCTCCTGCTCGAGGACGCCAACGGCTCCGAGCTGTACAAGATCCAGGCCCGCGTGGTGCGCGTGCGCGAGACGATGGAGATCGAGGACGCGAGCGGTCGCACGGTCGCGACGGTCAAGAAGGCGATGATCACGCCGCTGCGCGAGCGCTGGTCGGTCGACGTCGACGGCGGCCCCGGCTACGACGTGCAGGGCAACGTCGTCGACCACGAGTACACGATCGAGTCCGGCGGCACGAAGGTCGCCGAGGTCTCGAAGCGGTGGTTCCGCGTCGCCGACACCTACGGCGTCGAGGTCGCGCAGGGCGTCGACCCCGCGCTCGTGCTCGCGATCACCGTCGTCGTCGACGCGATGACCCACCCCGACCGCTGACCCCTCGGCCGTCGATGCGTGATGACGCCGCCTTCGAGCGTGGCGTCATCACGCGTCGACGGTCAGGCAGCGCGGCGGCGGCCCACGGTCAGGTAGGCGATCGGGCCGACGGGCTGCACCACCAGGCCCAGGGCCCAGAGCCCCTTCGGCCCGCGCACCTGCGCGCGCGGCCGGCGTACCAGGTCGACCAGCGCGGTCGCGGTGAGCGCGAGCTCCACTGACGCGGCCGTGAGGATCAGGGCCTTCTGCGTCCCGGTCAGCTCGTCCCAGCGCTTGTTCGTCATGCCTCGACGCTACGTCGGAGCAGGGCCGGAGTCCCGCCGGTGGGCCGCCGACCCACCCGACCGTCGGCAGCCTGGCCGTCGATGCGTGATGACGCCGCCTTCTAGCGTGGCGTGATCACCCGTCGACGGCCTGGGTGCGCCCGGTCAGAGGGTGCTGCGGTCGACGGCCTCGCGGAGCTCGACGAGCTGCACGGCGTGCGCGTCGAGCGAGAGGTCCTCGTCGCTGACGGGCGTCCACCGGGGCACCGGTCGGGCGTGGTGGTCGTCGTCGAGCGCCACGAAGACCGTGAGGCAGTGCGTCGTCAGCGCGAGCTCGTCGCGTCGCGGGTCGCCGGAGCGGACGTGGACGCCGATGTGCATGCTCGACGGGCTGGTGTGGAGCAGCCGAGCCTCGACCTCGACGAGGTCGCCGATGAACAGCGGCCGGTAGAACCGGATGCCGCCGGAGTAGACCGCGACGTTGTGCGCGCTGTCGGTCCAGCGCGTCGCGACGACGTGCGCGGCCTCGTCGATCCAGCGCATGACGATGCCGCCGTGGACCTTCCCGCCCCAGTTGACGTCGGTCGGCGCCGCGAGGAACCGCAGCACCTCGCGCGGCGCGGTGCCGGCGTCGGTGTAGGTCTGCGCGGCCATCGCGTCCTCGATCCGCGCGCGCAGGTCGATGCGGCGTACGGCGCTGGCCTGCTTGGCCTCCTCGGCCTCGTCGTCCGGCGTCCACGCCGGCACCTCGACCGAGCGGCCCTCCTCGTCGACGGCGACGAAGATGACCAGGCAGCGGGTGTTCTCGTGCACCTCGCCGCCGCGCGGGTCGGACGAGGTCACGAGCACCTCGATGTGCATCGACGAGCGCCCGGTGTGGATCAGGCGCGCGGTCACGTCGATGAGGTGGCCGACCGTGACGCGACGCTCGAACTGCACGTTGCCGACGTACGCCGTCACGCAGTAGCGGCCCGACCACTGCGCGGCGAGCGCGTAGCCCGCCTTGTCGATCCACTCGAGGACGCGCCCGGCGTCGACGCGCCCGGAGTAGCCGCGGTCGGTCGGCGCGGCCAGGAACCGGAGGGTGACGCTGTCGTCGCGAGCCATGGCGCACATCGTGCCCGACCCCGGTGCCGCCGTACGGTGTGACGAGCTCATCCGGGAGGCGAGATGGATGCACGCACGGCGCTGGGCGGCGGTCCTGCGCGGCTGAGGAAGCGCTGGCGCTTCGTGCTCGAGGCCACGGTCGCGGCGTCGCTCGCGTTCTTCATCTCCGCGCGCCTGCTCGACCACCACCAGCCGTTCTTCGCACCCGCGTCCGCGCTGCTGGTCCTGGGTGCCGCGCGGGGCCAGCGGCGCGGCCGCGCGATCGAGGTCGTCATCGGCGTCGCCGGCGGCGTCCTGGTCGCCGACCTCATCGCGGCCTGGCTCGGGCCCGGCAACACGATCACGGTCGCGACCGTCATCGCGGCGACGTCGGCCGCCGCGATCCTCGTCGGCGCCGGCACCGCACTGATGATGCAGGCGCTCGCGACGTCCATCTACGTCGCCGTCGTGACGCCGACGGTCCACGGCATCGTGCCGGACCGGTTCGTCGACGCCCTCGTCGGCGGTGTCACGGCGCTGGTGGTCACGCAGCTGCTCGGTCCCCGCGACCCGCTCGGGCCCGCGACGAACGCGGCCACGGCGCTCTACGACGAAGTGTCGGGAATCCTCAAGGACGTCGCCGCAGCCCTGCGCGCGGGCGACGAGGAGGCCGGGCGCGCCGCGCTCGACCGCGCGCGCGAGGCCGACGCACGGGTCGACCGGCTGCGCACCGCGGCCGAGGGCGCGCACGAGTCGGTCTGGCTGGTCTACCGGTCGTCGGAGCGCAACGAGCGCCTGGAGGTGCTCGAACGGGCGGCCGTGCAGTGCGACTACCTCGTGCGCAACGTGCGGGTGCTGGCCCGATCCGCGGTCGGGGTCCTGCGGATCGGGGAGCCGCCGCCGGAGGAGATGGTGCAGGCGATCGACGCGCTCGCGGCGTCGGTGGCCCTCATGTCTGCGGCACCGATCGACGAGCACCTCGTCGGCGACGCGCGCGCAGCGGCGCTCGCGGCGGTGTCGTCGGCGTCGGCCGCGGTGCCCGACGGCATCTCGCTGCCGCAGGTGACGATCGTCGGCCAGGTGCGCGCCTCGGCCATCGACCTGCTGCGCGCGTCGGGCCTGCCCGACCGCGAGACGACCGATCGCATCGATGCCGCTCTCGGCGGCTGACCGTAGGGTCGGACCATGACGCAGCGGAGCAGCGGAGCCCTCGCCTGGACGCTGCTCGCCCTCAGGTTCCTGGTCGAGCTCGCGCTGTTCGCCGCGCCGGTCGTGGTCGCCGTCCGGATGATCGGCGGCGTGCTCGGCATCCTCGTCGGCATCGCGGTGGCGGCGGTCGTGATGGCGCTGTGGGGCGTGCTGCTCTCGCCGCGACGGCGGGTCGACTCACCGCTCGCGGTCCGGGTCGCGATCGAGGGGGCGCTGGTCATCGCCGTCGCCCTCGCGCTGTCGGCCACCGGTCTCGGCGTCGCAGCTCTGGTCCTCGTGGTCGTGGAGGTCGTCGTCGTGATGTGGCTCTGGAGCATGGGCCTGCCCCCCGGGACCGACGTCGGCGCGACGTCATGAGGCCCGTGGCGCAGGTGCGCGTCGCGCGCCCGACCGACCGCCTGGCCGAGGTCGTCGCGTTCTACCGCGACGGGCTCGGCCTCGAGGACCTCGGCGGCTTCACCGACCACGACGGGTACGACGGCGTCTTCCTCGGCGTACCGGGCACGGCGTGCCACCTCGAGCTGACCCACCACGTCGACGGCAGTCCCGGCGTCGTGCCGGACCCGGAGAACCTGCTCGTCCTCTACCTCGGCGACGCGTCGTCGGTGAGCCGGGCTGCGGGGCGGCTCGCGGAGCACGGGCACCTGCCGGTCGATACGGAGAACCCCTACTGGGCGCGGGCCGGCGCGCTCACGTTCGCGGACCCCGACGGCTGGCTCGTCGTGCTCGTCCCCTCGACCGGCCTCGGCTGACCGGCCTCACCAGCGGCCGCGGCTGTCCACGTGGTCGCGCGTGCGCAGGTCCCAGAAGGCGACGAGCGCCTCGGTGTCGAACACTCCGGTCTCGCGCACCGCGGCCTTGCCGAGGTGCAGCATGCGCAGCAGGAAGTCGACCTGGTCGCGCAGCGGGTCGAGCTCGGGGAAGCGGCCGCGGCGCCACCCGGAGAGCAGCTGCGGGAACCCCGCCTCCGCGAGCGCGTCGGGCACGACGGTGTCGGCGTAGTGCGTCCGGACGACGGGGACGGCGAGCATCGGCGCGAGGACGCGGCGGGTCTGCGGCGTCCAGACCGGCACCTGGCTGCGGATCGCCTTCTCGAGCAGCATCCCCGCGACGGACCCGAGGACTCGAGGTGCCTGCGCCTCGATGTCGGACGCGGCGCGCGGCCAGGCCAGCGGCTCTCCGGGCTCGGCCGCCAGGAAGCTGCGGCACGCCGCCAGCCGGTTGCGCTCCGGGATACGTCGACCGTGCACGCGGACCACCCCCTCCGTGGCGCACGCTACCTCGCGCTCGGCGGAGGCCCGTGCCGAACCCGGGGGCCGCGCCTAGGCTGGGTCGCATGGAGCTCCAGGCCAACGTGCACGGCGACCCGCTCGAGGTGTGCAGCCTCGAACCGCTCACCGGCTTCTACCGCGACGGCTTCACCACCACCGGCCCCGAGGACCGCGGCGCGCACACGGTCTGCGCGATGGTGACCGCCGAGTTCCTCGACCACCAGAGGCTGATCGGCAACGACCTCAGCACGCCGGTGCCCGAGTACGGCTTCCCCGGGCTGCAGCCGGGCGACCGCTGGGCGGTCTGCGCGGGGCGCTGGCTGCAGTCCTACGCAGCCGGCGTGAAGGCGCCCGTCGTCCTGCGCGCCACGAACATCGCCGCGCTCGACGACGTGCCGCTCGACGCGCTGACCGAGTGCGCAGCCGACGCGCCGGACGACGCCTCGTCGCTGCTCGACGGATGAAGGGGCAGCAGCTCGTCGTCCGGGCCCGGGAGGAGCTCATCGCCGGGAAGCTCGGCGCCGCCAACCGCAGCGCGTGGGAGGCGGTCCAGGCCGCGATGATCGCGCAGGACGAGACGACCGTGCGCGAGGCGCAGACGATCGCGCGCGACGTCGCCGACCTCGCCGAGGGCAGCACCCGCGACGAGGCCGAGAAGCTCGCGACGTACTGCGCCGCCCTCCTCGAGGGCGTCGGCGGCGGCGTCCGTGCGCCCTCGCTCGTCGACCGGCTGTTCAGCCGGCGCTCGACCTCGGACCGGCGCCGCTGCCCCCGTTGCGCCGAGGACATCGCCGTCGCCGCGAAGGTCTGCCGCTACTGCGGCCACGAGCTCTACCCCGACCCGCCCGCCTCCTCCTCCCCGTCCCGCTGAGCCCGACCAGCTGAGCCCGACCAGCTGATCCCGACCAGCTGATCCCGTCCGGCTGACCCCGCCGCGCCCACCGCGGCGACCGCGCGCGATCGGCTGCAGCGCATGACGGAGACGAGATCTCGTGTGCGTTGTGCGGGTCGGGCGTGGGGCGGATCACGGGGGGTGTCGGGCATCGGGCGTCGGGGCGCGCGGGTGGCTCCCTACGATCGAGGGGTGAGCACCGACGCCGTCGTGACCGGTCCTCCGGGCTCGGCGGCCGTGGCCGCGGGCTCGGCAGGAGCCGTCGACGCCGCCGTGCAGGTGCTGGCGACCGGCGGGTCGGCGGTCGACGCCGTGCTGGCCGCCGCGTTCGCGTCGGTGATGACCGAGCCGGTGCTCTCGAGCCTCGGCGGCGGCGGGTTCCTCCTGCACGCCCCTGCCGACGGCGAGCCCGAGCTGCTCGACTTCTTCGTCACCGTGCCGGGCCTCGGCGGTCCCGCTGGCGAGCCGCACGTCGAGACCGTGGTCGTCGACTTCGCGAAGGCGGGGCCGGCAGCGTCGACGAGCGAGCAGGTCTTCCACGGCGGCTGGGGCACGGTCGCCGTCCCGGGCTCGCTGGCCGGCCACCTCGACGCGCACCGCCGCTGGGGCCGGCTGCCGCTCGCCGACGTCGTCGCCCCTGCCGCGGCGCTCGCGCGCGACGGCGTCGTGCTCTCGCCGGTCCAGCAGCGGTTCCTGCTGCTCGTGACCGAGCTGCTCCGGCTCACGCCGGAGAGCCGGGAGCTCTTCTCGCGCACGGAGATCGACGGGTCGTACCGGAACCCCGCCTACGCCGGACTCCTCGACGCGCTCGCCGCAGGCACGATCACCGCGCAGGACGACCCCGCGTACGCCGGGCCGCTGGCGCGCGCGGCGCAGGAGCACGGCGGGCTGCTCGCCGACGAGGACCTCGCGGCGTACGTGCCCGAGCTCCGCGCACCGGCGACGCTCGCACGCAACGGTGCGCGCGTGTGGACCAACCCAGCACCGTCGGCCGGCGGGCCGATCGTGCTCGACGCCCTCGCCCGGGTGGCGGTCGGCCAGCGGCGCACGGAGTGGGCGTCGGTCGCCGCCGCGCAGGCCGACGCCGTCGAGGCGCACCGCCGCCCCGGCACCGTGCCGACCGGCACGACGCACGTGACGGTCGTCGACGCCGACGGCTCCTTCGCGGCGCTCACGACCTCGAACGGCTCGCAGTCCGGAGCCGTCGTGCCCGGGTGGGGCGTCACCCTCAACAATATGCTCGGCGAGGAGGACCTGCAGCCGGGCGAGCCGCTGCCGCCGGGCGCCCGGATGGGCTCGATGATGGCGCCGACGCTCGTCGCGTGGCCCGACGGCCGCCGCGCTGCGCTCGGCACCGGCGGCAGCGAGCGGATCCGCTCGGCGATCCTCTGCGTCCTCGCGCGGCTGGTCGACGAGGGCGACGACCTCGCGTCGGCCGTGGCCGCTCCGCGCGTCCACGTCAGCGGCGACCGGGTGGTGCACGTCGAGCCGGGTCTCGAGGAGCACGAGCTCGCCGCGATCGCCGAGCTCGTCGCCGCGCGCGGCTGGCCGGCGTACGACGGGTGGCCCACCACCAACATCTACTTCGGGGGCGTGCACGCCGTGCAGCGCGACGCCGACGGCGGGGTCACCGCGGTCGGGGATGCGCGTCGCGGCGGCGCCGCCGCCGTGGTCCACCCGGACGGCCGCGTCGACCGCGCCTGGTCCGAGACCTGAGACCCGTTCAGCCCGTGGGGATCCGGCACTCCACCCGGGTGCCGGCACCCGGCGCGACCGTCAGGGTGCCGCCCGCCGACTCGATGCGAACCCGGCGCGACACCAGCCCGAGGTGCCCCTCGGCCGCGCGGCGGTCGACCAGCTGCTGATCGACGCCGACGCCGTCGTCGGCGACCACAAGCACGGCGTCGGGGCCGTCAACGGACAGGCGTACGTCGGCGCGCGTCGCGTGCGCGTGCTTGACGACGTTGGTCAGCAGCTCGCGGGCGGTGGCGAGGAGCAGCGCGTCGACCGGCGTCCGCGTCCCCTCGGGCCAGCCGCTGTCGTCGACGTCGACCATCAGCGATCCGCGGGCGGACGCGGTCCTCGCCAGGTCGCGGAGCGCCGCCGCCAGCCCGGTGTGCTCGAGCGCCGCCGGGTGCAGCTCGGTCGTGGTCGCGCGCAGGAGACCGGTCGCCTCGCGCAGCGCGTGGTCGATACGGGCGAGCGCCTCCGGATCCTGACCGACGTCGTCGAGGTCCTGGCGTGCCGCGAGGAGGTACTGCAGCGCACCGTCGTGCAGCGACTCGGCGAGGTCGCGCCGCTCGCGCTCCTCCACCCCGACCATCTCCGTGAGCAGCGAGGCACGGTCGCGCGCCAGGCCGCCGATGTCGAGCACCCGGCCGGCCTGCACCCGCGAGAGCAGGATGCAGCCGACGCCGACGGCGGCCAGCGCGACGGTGCTCAGGACGAGAGCGGCCCACGGCTCGTCGCCGTTGGCGGCGCGTGCCGCCACCGAGGTCCAGAAGAACGCGACGACGGTCGGCACCACGACGACCGTCGACACCCACGGCCGCAGCTGCGTGGCGGCCATCACCGGCAGCAGGAAGAAGCCGTAGACCAGCACGTCGGTGGTCCAGCTCGTGGTGTCCGACGCGCTCGCGACGAAGCAGAGGACGGAGATCGCGACCACGTCGACGATCAGCGTGGCGGCGATCCAGCGGACGAACGCGATCCGTCGGGCCCGGGCGACCAGGGCGAGCGCGCCCGCCCACACGACGTAGCCGATCGCGATGGCGAGCGCGGCCATCGCATTGTGCTGCGGCGGCACGAGCACGACGACGAGGAGGACGAGGGCCGCCAGCGCGGCCCGCAGCACGAGCTGCACGCGGACTCCGCGCCAGGCGTTGTCGACGAGCAGGCCGCGCAGCTGCGGCTCGGCCGCGAGGTCGACCAGCCGGCTGCGGATACCTGTCATTCCAGCAGCCCGCGCCGCATCGCCTCGGCGACGGCGGCGGCCCGGTCGGAGACGCCGAGCTTCTCGTACAGGCGCTGCGTGTGCGTCTTCACGGTGCTCGGCGCGACGTACAGCTCGGCGGCCACCTGCGGGATCGACAGCCCGCGGGCGAACCCGTCGAGCACCTGGCGCTCGCGCTCGCTGAGCACCGGACCCGCCGACGACGCCCGCAGCCGGATCTGGTCGGCGAGCGCACCGGCGAGCTCGGGCGGCACCACGGTGCGGCCGCGCGCGACCTGCTCCACCGCGGACACGACGTCGGCCCGGCTCGCGTCCTTGGCCAGGTAGCCGCGCGCACCCGCCTCGAGCGCGGCGAAGACGATGGCGCTGTCGGTGATCGCCGACAGCAGCAGCACCGCCGTGGGCAGGTCGTCGCGCACGACGGCGCGGACGACGTCGAGCCCGTCGAGGTCGGGCATCTGGTAGTCGACGACGGCGACATCGGGCGACTCGGCGCGGATGAGCTCGAGCCCCTCGCGGCCGTCGCCGGCCTCGCCGAGCACCTTGACCCGCCCGCTCATGGTGAGGCCGCGTACGACGCCGTCGCGGTAGAACGGGTGGTCGTCGACCACCACCGCGGTGACGAACTCCTCCACGGGCCACCCCTCCTCGGACATCCCCCACCCTAGGCACCCGCGCTGTCCCCCGATCGGGGGACAGCAGGATCCACCCGCGGACCCCCCGACCGGTCGACAGGGCGAGGCGCTGCGCCGGGGGACGATCTTCCTGTCAGCAAGAACATCCGAAAGACCAAGGGAGAGAACAGATCATGAGCACCACCACCACCGCCCCCCGCACCGGCCGCATCGTCGCCATCAGCGCCGCCACGGCTCTGGCCGTCGCCGCCGTCCTCGGGACGGTCGTCGTGATGGTGGGGCGCGACGCCTCGGCCACCCCGTCCTCGTCGTCCTCGTCGTCCTCCACGGGGAGCAACGGCCAGCAGGTCGAGCCGTCGAACGCCATCAAGGCCGTCCAGGCCGAGCTCGCCTCGCTGAACTTCTACGAGGGCCCGATCAACGGCTACGACACCCCGCAGACCGTCGCCGCGGTGAAGGACCTGCAGCGCCAGGCGGGCCTCCCGCAGACCGGCCACATGGACACGCAGACGCGTGCCGCGCTCGTGAAGTACCTCGAGCAGGGCGACAACGTCATGAACGGCTGATCACCCCACCAGACCCCGGTCCGGACCTGTCGACGGCAACCCCCGACGTCGCGGTCCGGACCGGACCCATGTCCGGCACCGGCGCGGTCAGCCGGAGGCGGTGTCGGCCCGCGGCACGAACGACATCAGCCAGGTCAGCGACAGGACGCCGACCACGAGCAGCGCCAGCAGCCAGGGAGCCGGCGCGATCCACGCGAGCAGCAGCACGAGGAGCGCGCCGACCCCGAACACCACGGCGAGCAGGCGGGTGGAGAGCTCGGCCGGATCGCGCTCGACCGTCGTCGCCTGCACCGCGACCAGCACCAGCGCGAGCGCCACGGACAGGCCGAGGGTCCACGCGACCGCCGTCGGGGTGCGCGGGGCGCGGGCGTCGCTCACCAGGCCGACCATCGCGGCGCCGGCGGCCGCGATGGCCCCGGTCTGCACCAGGTGCCCGAAGAACCAGGTCGCGAGCGCCGTGCTCTGCGGCCGCAGCTCGCGCACGCCCACGACGTCGAAGTAGTTCCACCATAGGCCGAAGCCGATGCACAGCGCGATCACGCCGGTGGTGATGGTGAGCGCGTCGCGGTCGGGGGCGGCGTTGATGCCGTTGACGACGCCGACGACCGTCTCGCCGAGCACGATGATGACGAACAGCGCGAGCCGCTCGACCAGCGAGTCGGTCGCCTGGAAGAACTGCAGCGTGCGGTTGCGACCGACGAACCCGTACGTGCCGAGGACCACCCAGCCGAGGACGACGACCGCCCACACGAGCAGGCGCGGCGCTGGCGCGAGCCACGCGCTGGCGGCCATCACCGCGATCGTCACCAGCAGCCCGGTGATGTACGGCGTCGACGCCGGCTTGTGCTCGGGGAGGTCGCGGCGCCGGACCTCGTACCACTGCCACGTGAGCAGCACGAGGAGCACGACGTAGGTCAGCGCGAAGCGCGTCCCGTCGGCGCCGGCGGCGTCGCCCATGAAGACGGCGAGCACGGCAAGCACGCACATCTGGGCGAAGATGTAGAACCGGCTCCGGCCGTCCTCCCGGCCGTGCATCTCGTGGTAGAGCGTGCCGTTGATCCACGCGATCCAGACCAGGCCGAACAGCGTCGCGAAGTCGGCAGCACCGCCCCAACCGGGGTGCGCCGCGAGCGCGTGCGCGGACTGGCTGACCAGCACGACGAACACGAGGTCGTAGAAGAGCTCGATGTAGCTCACCGAACGACCCAGGAGCGGCTCGCCGTGCCGGCGCGGCCCCTGCCCGATCCAGGCGCGCACGCCGTGCTTCACGGTGCGTCGGACCGGCGCGAGCTCGTCCGGCATCGCTGCTCCCTCACCTCGGTCGGCCCCCGGCCGTCGAGGTCATGCAACCACGTGCCGTCACCTCCCCGGTGGCACGTCGGCGTACGGGTCGGCAGCAGCCCAGCGGTCGCGGCCCGCGCCCGCCGGCACCCTCTCCCTGCGCGGTGCCGGTGTCTCGCGCACCGTCGGCTTCGTGCGCTCCCCCAGGCTGCTCAGCTCGAGCAGCAGCGGGGTCGCGGTGAAGACCGACGACAGCGTGCCGACGACCAGTCCGAGCAGCAGCGCGAGGGCGAAGTCGCCGAGGGAGTCGCCGCCGAGCACCACGAGCGCCGCGAGGATCGCCATCGCACCGAGCCCGGTGTTGATGGTGCGCGGCACCGTCTGGAGCACGGCACGGTTGGCGACGCCGGGGAACGGCGCGGCTGGATCCGCGCGCCTCAGCTCGCGCACCCGGTCGAACACGACCACCGTGTCGTTGACGCTCAGACCGACGATGGTCAGCACCGCTGCGAGGAAGACGCCGTCGATCGGCCGACCGAGCCAGGCGAAGACGCCGACGACGATGAGCACGTCGTGCAGCATCGCCAGCACCGCCGCGGCCCCGAAGGTCCAGCGGAACCGCACCGCGAGGTAGGCCATCTGCGCGACCAGCGCGATGCCGAGCGCGATGAGCGCCTTCCCGCGCAGCTCGGCGCCGATGGTCGGTCCGACCAGCTCGTCGCGCACCAGGGTCGTGCCGTCGCCCAGGCGCGAGAGCGCCTGCTGCACGGCGTACGCCTCGTCGTCGTCGATCGGGTCGGTGCGCACCGTGATCCGCTCCGCGCCGTCGGCCTCCTGCGACGTCTGCACGACCGCGCGGGGCAGCCCCTGCTCCGCGAGGGCGTCGCGCGCCTCGTCGACGGACACCGGTGCGTTGGTGGAGTACTCCAGCAGCCGGCCGCCGGTGAACTCGACGCCGAGGTCGAGCCCGCGGATCCCGATGCCGGCGACGGAGAGCACGACGAGCAGGCCGGAGATGCCGAGCCACAACCGCCTGCGCCGCATGAGGTCCGGGCCGCGCTCCTCGAGCGCGCGACGCAGCCGGCCGTTGCCGGTGAGCCCGGACGCCGACGGATGGCGCTGCACCCAGCGGGAACGCACGACGAGCGTCGTCAGGACCCGGGCGATCACGAGCGCCGACACCATCGAGGCGACGACACCGATGCCGAGCGTGACGCCGAACCCCTTCACGGGACCGGACGCGAGCCAGAAGAGCAGCCCTGCCGCGATGAGCGTCGTGACGTTGGAGTCGACGATCGCGGTCCACGCCTTCTCGAACCCGGTGCGCAGCGCGGAGTCGAGCGCGCGCGGGTCGTCGCGGTGCTTGCGCGCGCCGTACTCCTCGCGTGCTCTCTCGAACACCAGCACGCTCGCATCGATGGCGAGGCCGATCGCGAGGACGAAGCCCGCGAGACCGGGCAGCGTCAGCGTCGCGCCGACGGCCACGAGCACGGCGTAGGAGATGAGCGAGTAGCAGGCGAGCGCGATGCTCGCGACGAGGCCGACGAGCCGGTAGACGATCGAGATGAACAGCGCCGTCAGCGCGAGGCCGATGAGCGCCGCGGTCACCGACGCGTCGATCGCGGCCGCACCGAGGGTCGGGCCGACGGTGCGCTGCTCGACGACCTCGACGTCGAGCGGCAGCGAGCCGCCGCGCACGAGGGCGGCGAGGTCCTTGGCCTGCTCGGCGGTGAACGACCCGGTGATCTGCGTCCCGCCGCCGGCGATGCCGACGCCGCAGGCGATCGAGGGATCGACCTGGGGCGAGGAGATCACGGCATCGTCGAGCACGATCGCCACGCGTCGCACCGGATCCCCCGGCGCGGCGCACGCGGCGTC
>JBGAJT010000072.1:0-12797 GCA_044224785.1 Candidatus Nanopelagicales bacterium
GACCAGGGATCGCTGTGACGACCTCACGCTTCTGGGGCAGGTCGGGACCGAATGCTTCACTCATGCGGTGCGCTCCTCCATCTTCCATTCCTGGCCGTAGCCGTCCTTGAGCAAGTCGAGGAAAGGTTCACTGGGCAGCGCCTCCGGGCCGAGCACACCAGCACCCGACCAGGCGCCGGTGGCCAGCAGTTCGAGGGCTACCACCGGGTTCATCGCGGTCTGCCAGACGACCGCCTGCGCGCCGTACTCCTTCATGGTCCACGCGTTGTCGGCGACGTGGAACAGGTAGACCTCGCGCGCGGCGCCGTCCTTGCCGGTTCCGGTGACCCACGTGCCGGCGCAGGTCTTGCCCTCCATCTTGTCGCCGAGCATCAGCGGGTCGGGCAGGCACGCGGCGACCACGTCGCGCGGGCTCACGAGCTGGCCGCGGACCGACACCGGCTCGGTGCGGTCGAGGCCGAGCTTGTTGAGCACCTGCAGCACCTCGATGAACTCGTCGCCGATGCCGTACTTGAACGTCACGCGCTTCGCGTCGAGGAAGCGCGGCATGAGCAGCACCTCCTCGTGCTCGACGTTGACGCACTCGACCGGGCCGATGCCCTCGGGGAACTCGAAGGTCTCGGGCTCGGAGAACGGCGCGGTGGTGAACCAGCCCTTCTCCTTCTCCCAGATCACCGGCGGGTTCAGGCACTCCTCGATCGTCGTCCAGATGGAGAACGACGGCGCGAAGTCGTAGCCGTGCACGACGAGGTTGGCGCCGTCGCGCACACCGAGCTCGTCGATCTCGGAGAACAGGTGGTCGGCGGCGTAGCGCGCGAACACGTCGGCGAGACCCGGCTCGACGCCGATGCCGCACAGCGCAAGACGGCCGGCGGCCTCCCACTCCTTCTCGCGGGCGAACTGCTCGTCGCCGAGCTTGACGCCGGTGAGCTCGTAGGGCTGCTCGGGGTGCCGGTGCGACAGGCTCATCGCCGTGTCGAGGTAGTCGGCGCCGGCGAGGAACGCACCCTCGAAGATCGGCAGCACGAAGCGCGGGTCGACGACGTTGAGCACGTGCGTGATGCCGTGCTCGCGGCACAGCGCCGCGACGGCCTCGGCGTCGGAGGCGTCGACCTGCGCAGCGGCGAAGCGCGCGTCGGCGATGCGCTCGACGAGGGCGGTGGCGCGGGCGACGTCGTAGTCGGCGACGACGATCCGCTCGAAGAAGTCACGGCGGGCGGCGATCAGCGCGGCGGACGAGCCGACACCACCTGCGCCGACGATGAGGATCCGCATGGTCCATCCCGGGGTCGTGGGCCGAGCTGTCCCGGCCCCTGCTCGGCACGCTAAGGCATAAGGTGCTTATATGACGACCTGGAGCGAGACCCCTGCCGGACGCACCCGCACCTGGACCGTGCTCGGGGTGCCGATCGACAGCGTGGGGGCACCCGAGGGCGGCCCCCCGTTCGGCACCGAGCTGGCACCCGAGACGCTCCGCTCGCTCGGCATCGTCGAGCGGCTCGGTGCGCGCGACGCCGGCGACGTCGACGCCCGCATCACCGGGCCGACCCGCGACCCGGTCACCGGACTGGTCGGTGGCGCCACGGTGGCGCCCGTGGTCGACGCCGTGCGCCGGAGCACCCAGGACCTGCTCGCGGACGACGCGCGCCCGCTCCTGCTCGGCGGCTGCTGCACCCTGCTGGTCGGCGCGTTCCCTGCCGCTGCCGACGTGCTGGGCCCGGTCGGCCTCGCCTACCTCGACGGCCACTACGACGTCTACGACCACTTGACCTCCCCCACCGGCGAGGTCGCCGACATGCCCGTCGCGCTGCTGCTCGGTCGCGGCGAGCCCGGGCTGCTCGCGGCGTCGGCTCCCCCGTCGCTGACGGCCGAGCGGCTGCGCGTCCTCGGTGCGCGCGACACGGAGGAGTGGGCCGATGTCGCTGATCTCGTGACCTCGCTGGCACTGCCGGCGTACGACGTCGACGCCATCCGGTCCGATCCCGCCGGTGTCGGTGCCGCCACGGCCGAAGCCCTGGGCGGCAACGGGTTCTGGCTCTCGCTCGACGTCGACGTGCTCGACGAGGCCGCCTTCCCGGCCACCGACTACCTCATGCCCGGAGGCCTGTCGCTCGACGAGCTGCACGCGGTGATGGCACCGCTCGGGCGCGACGAGCGCTGCGTCGGCGCTTCGATCGCGTGCTACAACCCGACGAAGGACCCGGGCCTCGCCCACGGCCGTGCGCTCACCGACCTGCTCGTCGACGTCCTCGGCGGCAAACGGTGATCCGCGAGTACGACTCGTCGGGCATCGCGATCCCGGCGGGTGCGCCACGACCGCCGCGTCGAGGCGCCAAGGCCGACCGTGCGTTCGCCGCGAACGTGCTCGGCACGTTCGCCCTGACGGTCTCGGACCGCATGGGCATCGCGACGCGCGACGCCGCGGGGCACGGCGCCAACGCACCCGCCGCGCTCGTCACGCTCCTCTGGTACCCCGACCGCCCCATCGCCTTCCTCGCCGACCGGCTGCGCATCAGCCACCCCGGGGCGGTCCAGCTCGTCGACCGGCTCGAGCACGACGGCCTGGTCGAGCGCGTCCCCGCCTACGACGGCCGCACCAAGCTGCTCGCGCTGACCGACCGCGGTCATCAGGTGGCGCTCGACGTCCTGGCCGAGCGGCGCGACCTGCTCGAGCGCGCGGTCGCCGCCCTCGACGACCGCCAGGCCTCGGCGCTCGTCGAGGCGGTGGGCGCGATGCTCGAGGCGCTCGCCGACGACCTCCTGACGAGCGAGTTCATGTGCCGGATGTGCGACGAGCTCGCCTGCCCCGACGCGCGCTGCCCCGTCGAGCGCGCGCAGGCCACGCCGCCGCACCGGCGCGGCACCGGCTTCGGCGTCGAGGACGCTCCAGGCGACGACTGAGCGACCTCTCCTCGACGCGCATCGGCGTCGGCCGCGGCCTACCGTGCGAGACGTGGCTGGGTGCCACCGCGCGCCCGCCCGGGAGGTGCGCGATGTCGTCGACGACCCGCCCCCAGCACGGCCACGACGACGAGCGCGACGCCCCGCCACCGAGGCCGGTCGCGAGCGGCAAGGGGCTGCAGAGCGGCGCCCTCGGCCTCAAGGACAGCGTGGTCTTCGGCCTCGCCTCCGTCGCACCGGCGTACTCGCTGGCGGCCACCCTCGGCTACATCATCCTGGCGGTCGGCGACTTCTCGGCCGCGTCGATCCTCGTCGCCTTCGTGCCCATGCTGTTCACCGCGTTCGCCTACCGCGAGCTCAACCGCGCGGTGCCCGACTGCGGCACCACGTTCACCTGGAGCACCAAGGCCTTCGGACCTTGGCTGGGCTGGATGGGCGGCTGGGCGGTCGCCTTCTCCGGCACGATCTTCCTGGCCAACGCCGCCGAGGTCGCCGCGCGCTACCTCCTCAGCTCCGTGTCGGCCGCCGGTGGCGACGCCGAGTGGGCCGCGACCGTCGCGTCGTGGGGCGACAGCACCTGGATCGTCACCGGGCTCGGCGTCGTGTCCATCGTGCTCGTGACGTGGGTGAGCTACTGCGGCATCGTGATCAGCGCACGCGTGCAGAACGCGCTCATCTACGTGCAGTACGGCGTGCTGATCCTGTTCACCGGCGCGCTGCTGTGGCGCGTGGTCTCGGACGGCACGCCCGACGGCGGCGTACCGCTGTCGTGGTCGATGCTCGACCCGTTCCGCATCGACTCGATGCAGTCGATGATCGCGGCGGTCGTGCTGGGCGTGTTCCTCTTCTGGGGCTGGGAGAGCACGCTGTCGGTCAACGAGGAGACGAAGGACCCGACGCGTACTCCGGGGCGCGCGGCACTGATCTCCACGGTGCTGCTCCTCGTGACCTACGTCGGCGTGACGATCGCCGTGCTGGCTGCGGGAGGGACGGGCAGCGGCGTCCTCGACCTCAGCGAGGAGGCGGTCGCCGACGGCAGCGCCGACGACGTGTTCACGCCGCTCGCGCAGACGGTCGGCCCGTGGCTCGCCGTGCTCGTCGGTCTCGCGATCGTCGTGTCGAGCCTGTCCTCGAGCCAGACGACGATCCTGCCGACCACCCGCGGCATGCTCGCGATGGGCGTCTACCAGGCGGTGCCGGCGCGCTTCGCCAGCGTGCACGAGCACTTCCGCTCCCCCGGCTTCTCCACGCTCGTCATGGGCATCACGGCGATCGTCTACTACGTGGGCATGACCTTCGTGAGCCAGAACCTGCTCTACGACTCGATCTACTCGATCGGACTCTTCATCACGTTCTACTACGCGCTCACCGGCTTCAGCAGCGCCTGGTTCTTCCGCCACGACCTGCACGGCTGGCGCCAGGTCCTCACGCGCGCCGTGCTGCCGGTGCTCGGTGCGCTCGCCCTCGTGTTCGTCTTCGTGCGCAGCGCCGCGGACATGCTCGACCCGGCGAACAGCTACACGACGCTGTTCGGCGTCGGCGCCGCGTTCGTCCTCGGCATCGGGGGCCTGGTCCTCGGTGTCGTGCTCATGCTCGTGCTGGCCGCGCTGCCGGCCCAGCGGCCGTTCTTCCGCGGCGAGGCCCTGAACCGGGGCACGGCCGTGCTCGTGCCCGAGGACGCCGGGTGAGGGCACCCTTCGTGATCCAGGTCGCGAGCCACCTCTGCTGAACCGCCGTCGGCGCGGGAGCGCTCCGGATAGCCTGCCCGGGACCATGCGGGGGCCAGTCCTGGAGGTAGCGCGTCATGGCATCGAGCGTCGACATGCCCAGTGGGGCCTACGAGCAGGGCAGCAAGGGCCTCAAGGGTGGCGCCCTCGGCCTCGTCTCGAGCGTGGTGATCGGCGTCTCGTCGACCGCACCCGGCTACTCGATCGCGGCCACGCTGGGCGGCGTCGTCGCGCTGGTGGCGTTCCAGGCGCCGGCGGTCATGATCCTCGCGTTCGTCCCGATGCTGTTCATCGCCTACGCCTACCGCGAGCTCAACCGCGTGGCGCCCGACTGCGGCACGACGTTCACCTGGTCGACCAAGGCGTTCGGGCCGTGGGTCGGCTGGATGGGCGGCTGGGGCATCATCGCCGCCGACGTCGTCGTCATGGCGAGCCTGGCCCAGATCGCCGGCATCTACGGCTTCCTGCTGTTCGGGATGGACGACCTCGCCAACAACACGGCCGCGGTCACCACGGTCGGCTGCATCTGGATCGTGCTGCTCACCTACGTCTGCTACCGCGGCATCGAGGTGTCGGCGAAGTTCCAGTTCGTCATGCTCGCCGTCGAGGTCGTCATCCTGGTGCTCTTCAGCGCCATCGCCTTGTTCAAGGTCTACACCGGCAACGCCGGGCCGAGCGCCGAGACCCCCTCCCTGTCCTGGCTGAACCCGCTCAACATCGTCGGCGACGGCGGCAGCTTCTCGATCACGACCATGTCGTCGGCGACCCTGCTCGCAGTGTTCATCTACTGGGGCTGGGACTCCGCGGTCTCGGTCAACGAGGAGACCAAGGATCCCGCGACGACGCCGGGCCGCGCCGCGATCCTGTCGACGATCATCCTGGTGCTCACCTACGCGATCGTCGCGGTCGCCGCGGTCGCCTTCAACGGAGTCGACGACCTCGCCGACTCCGACGACGTGCTCGCCACCCTCGGCTCGCAGGTGCTCGGCTCCGGGCTCGACAAGGTGCTCATCATCGCGGTGCTCACGTCGGCCGCGGCGTCGACGCAGACGACGATCCTGCCCACCGCGCGCACCACGCTGTCGATGTCGGCGTACCAGGCGCTGCCCGCGTCGTTCTCGCGGATCCACCCGCGCTTCTTCACGCCGACGACGTCGACCATCGCGATGGGCGGCGTGTCGATCGTGTTCTACATCGTGATGGCCCGCATCAGCGACAGCATCCTCGCCGACTCCGCCCTCGCGGTCGGCCTGCTCATCGCGTTCTACTACGGCCTCACGGGATTCGCGTCGGCGTGGTACTTCCGCAACGACCGGGGCACCGGCTTCCGCGAGCTCAACGCGCGCATCATCATGCCGCTCCTCGGCGGCCTCATGCTGCTCGGCGCGTTCATCCTGACCCTGCGCGACAACGCCAACCCGGAGAACAGCGACACGCAGATCTCGATCTTCGGCTGGGAGACCGGCGGCGTCTTCGTCATCAGCGTCGGAGCACTGCTGCTCGGCGTCGTCCTCATGGTGATCAGCCGGCTGCGCTCGCCCGCGTTCTTCTCCGGCGAGGTGCTCAACCGCGACACCGTCATCAAGGTCTACGAGAGCCACCCGATCACCGAGGTCGAGGCGATCGTCCCCGGCCTGCCCGACGCGCCCAGCCAGGAGCAGACGGTCGTGCCGCCGCTGTCGGTCGAGGAGCTGCGCGAGGCGCAGGCCGAGGCCCGCGAGGAGGCGCGCGAGGGGGACGAGGAGGGCTAGCCCCCTTCGGGCGGCGCATCCGGTCCGGCCGCGCCCGACGTCAGCCGCTGGAGGCGTCGCCCTCGTCCGGCCCCTGCTCCCCCGCGGTCACGCAGAACTCGTTGCCCTCGGGGTCGGCCATGACCTGCCACCAGTGGCCGAAGCGCTCGACGCGCTCGCCCACGACCGTGGCGCCGAGCCGGCGCAGCCGGGTGATGTGCGCCTCGGGGTCGTCGGGGTGGCAGTCGAGGTGCATGCGGTTCTTGCCCGACTTCGTCTCGGGCACCGACGCGAGCACGAGGACCGGTCCGTCCTTGCTCGAGTCGCTGGGGACGAGCACGCGGTACTCGTCGAGCTTGTCGCTCAGCCGGTAGTCCAGCGCCATCTCCCAGAACGGGACGAGCGCGTCGGCATCGCTGCAGTCGAGCACGACAGTGACCCTCATGGACCGACGGTACGGGCCGAGCACCCACCGTGTTCGCGGAATCACGACAGCGACCGCTGGTCGGAGCAGCCCCGAGCCGGGCGTCCGGTGAGTAGGTTGACGCCGTGCCCGGCCACCTCGACGACCTCGCGCTCGCGCACCATCTCGCCGACGTCGCGGCCGCGGTCACGCTCCCCGCGTTCGGCGGCCGCCTCGACGTCGAGCTCAAGGCCGACCTCACCGTCGTCACCGAGCTCGACGCCGCGGCCGAGCGCGCGGTGCGTGCCGCGCTCGCCGAGCACCGGCCCGACGACGGCGTGCTGGGCGAGGAGCAGGGCCTCGTGCCCGGCACGAGCGGTCGCGTGTGGGTCCTCGACCCCGTCGACGGCACGCGCATGTACGCCGAGGGCATCCCGCTGTGGAGCACGCTCATCGCCCTGCGCGACGCCTCGGGCGTCGTCGTCGGTGTCGCCGACGCGCCGGCGTCGCAGCTGCGTCAGCACGCCTCGCGCGGCGACGGTGCGTGGGAGGGCGGTCGCCGCCTGGCGGTCTCGTCGGTCGACCGGCTCGGCGGCTCCTTCGTGCTGCACGCCTCCGTCGAGGAGTTCGCGGCGCTCGGCGAGACCCCGGCGCTCGAGCGGCTCGTCACGAGGGCGCGCGGCAGCCGCGGGATGGCCGACGCGTGGGCGCACCTGATGGTCGCGCGGGGCTCGGCCGAGGCGCTGGTCGAGGCCGCGCCCTGCTACGAGTGGGACTGGGCCGCGACCTCGCTCATCCTCGCGGAGGCCGGCGGCCGCATGTCGGCACTCGACGACGCCGAGCCCTATCCCGGCTGCCGGCTGCTGGCCACCAACGGCCGCATCGACGACGAGCTGCGCGCGGCGTACGCCGCGATCCCCTAGCCCTGCAACGGGTTCGTCCAGGCACGACGGCCGTGCTCGTCGACCACGGTCACGCGCTCGTAGAGCCGCTCGCCCTGGCGGTCGAGCAGCACCCGCGTGATGAGGCCGCGCCCGTCGGTCTCGAGGATGCGGCCGTTGCGCCGTCCGTGCCGCCCGACCGAGACGCTGGTGCCCCACTCCTCCTCCGTGTGCAGGCGCACCTGGCGCGCCGGCGAGCAGGCCACCTCGACGCCGGACGCGGTGACCTCCACGTCGTGGATCTCCGGCCCCTCCGACAGGTACGTCGCGCCCGTGCGCAGCGCCTCCAGCACGGCCGCCTCGGTGCGCTCCGCAGCGCGCACCATCGTCCACGCTGCACCGAGCTCGAAGAGCGGGTAGTGCTGGTCGTCGGTCGCGATGCCCATCACCGGGCGGCCGGTCCGCAGCAGCGCGTCCCACCACGGCGAGGAGTCGCCGCGGCCGGTTTCGTCCTCGGCGGAGGCGTTGTAGACCTCGATGCCGACGTACCCGTCCTGCGAGGCGATGTCGTCGACGTGCAGGCCGTTCCAGTACGGGTGCGCGACGTAGACGACCGCGCCCATCGTCGCCGCCCACGCGCAGCCGGCGGTGAGGTCGGCGAACGTGCGGACCTCGTAGTGCTCCTCGGGGTTCGTGTACCAGTTCGCGCGGTCGCCGCCCGGGTCGTCGGGCAGGTGGTCGATGCCGTAGACGAGGAACTCCGCGCTCTGCGTGGGGTAGTTCGGCCGCGCGAGGTCCCACCCGAGCTCGGCGCCGCGCACGGTCAGCACGCGGTCGGTCGACGGCACCTCGGTGAGCCGCCAGTGGTCGGTGATGGCGACGACGTCGAAGCCCGCCTCCTCGTAGGTGGTGACGAGGCGGGCGGGCGGCAGCGTGCCGTCGCTCTCGGTGCTGTGCGTGTGCAGCGCGGCCTTGAGCCACTCGCCGGGCGCGCGGAACGGGTTGGTGCTCATGCCTTCCCCTTGTCCTTGCGGCGCAGCCGCGGGTTGAGGATCTCCTCGATCGCGTAGCCGCACATGGTGAACGCGAGGGTCACGAGGACCACGCAGACGCCCGGCGGGATGATCCACCACCAGTAGCCGTTGGCCATCGCACCGGCGTCGAACGCCTCCTCGATGATCCGCCCCCACGACGTCGACGTCGGATCGCCGAGACCGAGGATCGCCAGCGTCGTCTCCGACAGGATCGCGATCGCGACCGTCAGGACCGCCTGGGCGAAGATCACCGCGAACGTGTTGGGCAGGATGTGGCGCGTCATGATCGCCCAGTCGCTCGACCCGAGCGCCCGGGCCCGCTCGACGTAGGGCTGGCGGCGCACCGACAGCGCCTGGGCGCGCACCACGCGCGCGGTGAGGGCCCACGACGTCACCGCGATCACGATGATGACGTTGAGCAGCGTCGGTCCGAGGATCGCGGCCATCACGATCGCCAGGACGAGCCACGGGATGACGAGGAACCAGTCGGTCAGCGCCGACAGCACGGCGTCGATCTTCGTCCCGCCGTAGAAGCCGGCCACGACGCCGACGCCGGCACCGAGCACCATCGCCCCGATCGTCGCGGTGAGGCCCACGAGCAGCGACACCCGGGTGCCGACGACGACGAGGCTGAGCACCGAGCGTCCGAACCCGTCTGTGCCGAGCGGGTACGACGCCGTCGGCGGCTGGTTCGGCGGGAACGGCGCGGTCGCCGGGTCGATCGACGCGGGGCTCACGAGCAGCGGCGACAGGATCGCCACCCCCGCGGCCAGCACGAGGATCGACAGGCCCACCATCGCCTGCTTGTTGCGGCGGAACAGCGCCCAGCTCGCGGCGAACGAGGCTCGACGGCGCGCCCAGGCGATCGAGCGGATGCTGTCCGGCGTCGGGGTCAGCTCCGTGGCCATGTCACACCTCCTCGACGCGCGGGTCGAGGAAGCCGTAGGTGATGTCGGCGATCAGGTTCGCGAGCACCACCGCCGAGCTCGACAGGAGGAACACTGCCTGCAGCACGGGGTAGTCCTGGTCCTTGATCGACTGGTAGGTCAGCAGCCCGAGCCCCGGCCAGGAGAACACCGTCTCGATGACGATCGCGCCGCCGAGGACGAACCCGAAGCTGAGCACGATCAGCGTGAAGCTGGGGAGGAACGCGTTGGGCACGGCGTGATGGCGCCGGATCCGCTTGTCGCCCAGGCCTTTCGCGCGCGCCAGCACCAGGTACTCCTCGCCACGCACGTCGATCATCGAGGACCGCATCACGATCATGAACTGGCCGACGTAGCCCAGAGTCAGGGTCAGCACGGGCAGGGCGAGGTGGCTCAGGACGTCGCCGCCCTCCGACGACGAGTAGCCGCCCGCGGGGAACCAGCCCAGCGATCCGGCGAACACGATCAGCAGGATCATGCCCAGCCAGCCCTCGGGCGTGGCGTAGAGGATGAGCGAGGAGTACAGCCCGCCCCGGTCGAAGGCGCTCCCGCGCTTCCAGCCGGCACGGATGCCCGCGAGGACGCCGATGAGCGCCGCGAGCGCCGTGCCCACGCCGACGAGCAGGACGGTCGGCCACATGCGGGCTGCGACCATCGACCACACGGAGTCGCCCGAGATGATCGAGACGCCGAGGTTCCCCGACAGCGTCTGCCGCAGGTAGGTCACGTACTGCGCGAGCAGCGGCTGGTCGAGTCCGAACACCTCGCGCTGGCGCTCGAGCGCGGCGGCGGAGAGCCGCTGGCTGCGACCGAGCAGCGCGACCGGGTCGCCGGGCATCACGCGGAACAGGAAGAAGTTCGCCGTGAGGACGAACAGCAGCGTGAGCAGCGCCCAGCCGACCTTGCGCAGCAGGTACTTCGACCGCATGCGCGGATCAGTCCGTCTCGGCCTCGTCGTCGCCGGCACCGCGCCTGCGCAGCAGCACGACGGCACCGACCACGACCACGGCGGCCACCGCGGCCCACACCCACACCGGGATGCCACCCGACGACGAGGAGGACCCCGACGCCGACGCCTCGGCCGGCTTGGCCGTGACCATGCTGGTGTAGACGTAGGAGGGCATCAGGTAGCCGACCTTCGCGGGGGTCGCCGTCAGTCCCGTGACCTTGTCGGTGCGGTACGCCTCGATCGCGTTGGGGTAGGCGACGACGATGCCGGGGATGTGGTCGTAGAGGTACTGCTGCGCCTCCTTGACGATCGGCAGGCGCTGCTCCGGGTCGAGGGTCGAGTGCTGCTTCTCGAAGAGCGCGTCGTACGCCGGGTCGCTGAAGCAGCCGTCGCTGAGGTCCTTGCACGCGCCCGACGTGAAGACCGAGAGCTGGTAGTTCGGGTCGGGGTCGCCGCTCCAGTACCAGATGTAGGCGTCGAAGTCGCCGGACTGCTGGATGTCGTACATCTTCCCGGCCGTGACCGGCTGCACCTTCACGGTGATGCCGATCTGCTTGAGGAAGCCCGCGATCAGCTGACCGACCGCGGTGCTCCCCTGCGTGTCGTCCGACGTCGGCATCCGGATGACGAGCGGCTGCCCGGTCTTCGGGTCCGTGCGCACGCCGTCGGAGCCCTTGGGGTAGCCCGCCTGGTCGAGCAGCGCGTTCGCGGCGTCGGGGTCGTACTTCACGACCTTGTCGTCGGGGACGTCGAGGTGCCAGAAGACCGACAGCGGCCGCACCACGGTCTGCCCCGGGCTCGCCGCGCCGGGGTAGACGGTGTCGACGATCTTCTGCTTGTCGATCGCCATCTCGATGGCCTTGCGCACCTGCAGGTCCTGGAGCGCCGGAAGCGGCTTGGACGCCGGTCCCTGCCCGCCGAAGTTGAACGCCATGTTGACCCACCAGTCGGACACGACCTTCTGGATCGCCACGTTCGAGAGCTTCTCGACCGCCGGCAGCAGGGCCGGCTCGAGCCCGTCGGCGATGTCGATCTGGCCGTTCTTCAGCGCCTGGACCATCGCCTCCTGGTTGGTGAAGAGCTGGAACACGATCGTCTGGTACGCCGGCTTCGGGCCCCAGAAGTTCGGGTTGCGCTCGAAGGTCCAGCTCTGGCCGTCGACGGCCGTGGTCATGACGAACGGGCCGGACGCGACGTTGGGGAGCACCTTCGCGGCGGTGATCTCCTTGAGGTCCTTGTCGGCGTACTTCGCCCAGACGTGCTCGGGAGCGACGTAGACCCAGGCAGGCACGTTCGGCCCGTTCGTGGGTTCCGGCGACTTCCAGATCAGCGTCGTGTCGTCCGGGGTCTCGAACGTCGTGCCCTCCGGGAAGTAGCCGCTGAAGTACGGCATCTCCTTGTCGATCGCGAACTTGTAGGAGAACGCGACGTCCTTCGAGGTGAGCGGTACGCCGTCGCTCCACTTCAGTCCGGGCCGGATCTTGCAGGTCCACACCGTGCGGTCGGCGTTGGGGTCGCACCCGGTTGCGATCCCCGGGGCCGCCGTGAGGTCGACGTCGCTGTACTTCATGAGCATGTCGTACTGGAGCGTCACGGCCTCGAACTCCGTCGCGCTGTTGAGCGCCCAGATGTTGGGGTTGTCGATCCCGGACGTCATGCCGACGCGGAGCACGGGGCCGGCGGACGACCCGGAGGGCGCCGGAGACGAGGAGGCCGCCTGAGCCGGTACGCCGGCGACGCCGAGCGTCACGAGCACGGCGACGGCTCCCGCGGCGAGGGCCGCGGACCAGGTGCGGGCTGAGGACATCAGGACTCTCCAGCTGCTGGGGCGCGTGCGCGCGGCAGCCGATCGATCGATCGGCACGTGCCGGGATCATCGCCCAGGATCGGCCGTCCCGGGGTGGCATCGGCCCGAAAAGTCCGGATCGAGACCTGGCTGTCGGCCGCTCGTCACCGGCGCGACACCTGCGGGGCGCGGCCGTCGCACCATGCGAGCAGCACCGGGTCAGGTGACGCGCAGCACCGTGCGCACGGTGGCGCCGCCCGACACCAGCACGCGCGCGGCGGGCACGCGGACCGCGGGCGGGTAGTGGAAGACCCATCCGCCGTCGAGCCCTGCCCGCCCCCGCTTCACGGAGGACACCGTGCCGGTCGTGGTCACGACCAGCCGGTGGCCGGCGCCGTCGATGCACACCAGCGACCGCGCCGTCACCGAGACGGGCCGCCAGCGCGGGTCGAGCTGCAGC
>JBGAJT010000073.1:0-12755 GCA_044224785.1 Candidatus Nanopelagicales bacterium
ATGAAGGAGGAGCAGCCGATCGCCGGCGAGCCGTGGCGCCTCGGGTCGCTGTTGCTCGAGCACGAGACCGCCTCGATCACGCACCCCTTGTACGACCGGCTCACCGCGGCCGGCGCCGTCGTGCACGCCCGCACCACCACGCCCGAGTTCTCCTGCGCGGCGTTCACGCACTCCAAGCTCTGGGGCATCACGCGCAACCCGTGGAACCCCGACTACACCCCCGGCGGCTCGTCGGGCGGCTCGGGCGCTGCGCTCGCGTCGGGCACGGCGTACCTCGCGAGCGGTTCCGACATCGGCGGCTCGATCCGCATCCCGTCGTCCTACTGCGGCGTCGTCGGCTTCAAGGCTCCCTACGGCCGGGTCCCCGCTCTGCCGCCGTTCAGCCTGGACACCTACTGCCACGACGGCGCGATGGGTCGCACGGTCGCCGACGTCGCCCTGTTCCACAACGTGATCCAGGGCCAGCACCCGTTCGACCACGTGTCGCTCCCTGCGCTGCCGATCCCCGAGGAGCTCGGCGACGTCGCCGGCAAGCGCATCGCGCTCGCTGTGACGATCGGCGACTTCCCCGTCGAGCCGCAGGTCGAGGCCAACACGCGCGCGTTCGCCGACGCGCTGAAGGCCGCCGGGGCGATCGTCGACGAGGTCGTCGTCGACCTCACGATGGAGCGGCTGATGGATGCCGCCCTCGTGCACTTCGGCGCCATCATGGGCCCGTCGATGGAGGAGCTCGCCCCCGCCGACGACCCGCGCTACACCGACTACGCACGCCACTTCATGGCCACGGCCGCCGCTGGTTTCGCGCGCTCGAACGTCTACGCCGGGATCGTGGGCGAGGCGGGCGTGCACCGCGCGATCGCCGACGTGCTCGTCGACCACGACGCGCTCATCACCCCGACGATCGGCGGCTACGGGTTCCTCGCCGGCCAGGAGTACGCCGACGGCGTCGACGTCGCCGGGCAGCACCTCGACTTCTACCTGCTGGCCTGCCTCACGCCGGTGTTCAACGTGGCCAGCCGCCACCCCGTGCTCAACGTGCCGTCGGGCCTCGCGCCCAACGGCGTCCCCACCGGCGTGCAGGTCGTGGCACGCCCCTATGACGACGTCACCGCGTTCCACGTCGGTGCCGCCGCCGAGCGCGAGCTCGGGATCTGGAACGACCCGTCCTGGCGGCCGTCGTTGTAACGCCCTGATGAACTTCGTCGCGCCCGGCAGACCCGGGACGCGGCGGATGGCACGCTCCGATCGATCCCGACCGGACGGGATCCCTCAGGAAGGAACCAGCCAGATGCGAACCACGTCGCGACGCAGGTCGCTGATGACGCTCGGCGCCGTGGGCGCCGCCGTCGCCCTCACCGCTGCCTGCACCGGTGCGCCGCCGCCCTCGTCGAACACGGGGAGCGCCACGGCGCAGACCTCGGGCTTCACGGTCGACACCCCCGCGCCGAAGTCCGACGCCGGCGACGTCGTCTGGGCGACCTACCGCGAGACCCAGACCCTCGACCCGATCGTCGGCTTCGACTACCCCGAGCAGACGGCCACCTCGATCATGTGCGAGTCGCTGCTGCGCCAGCAGAACGACATGACCATCAAGGACGGCCTCGGCAAGCTCACGCAGCCGTCCGACACCGAGTTCGACTTCGAGATCGCCGCGAACGCGACGTTCTGGGACGGCAGCCCGGTCACCGCCGAGGACGTCGTGTTCAGCCTCAAGCGGGCGGCCGACCCGAACGGCGGCGGCTTCTACTACGGCGCCTTCGACCGCGTGAAGTCGATCGAGGCCACCGGCGCGAAGACCGTCAAGATCACGCTGACCCAGCCCGACTACTGGCTGCTCGGCGAGCTCTCCTCGACCCCCGGCCAGATCGTGAAGAAGGCCTACGTCGAGTCCAAGGGCAAGGACTTCGGCACCGTCACCGGCGGCACGATGTGCTCGGGCCCCTTCAAGCTCGACAGCTGGGAAACCGGCAAGGGCGTCAAGATGGTGCCGAACCCGACCTACTGGGACACCTCGCTGCCCAAGCCGAAGATGACCAGCCTCACGCTGATCGGCGTCCCTGACGACGCCACCTTCACCGCCGGCGTCAAGACCGGCGCCATCTCCGGCGGCTACGTCATCGCGCTGACCACCCTCGGCCAGCTGCAGACCGACTCGAGCGTCTCGGTCTACCAGGGCGCGCCGTTCCTCTCCTCCGCCATGGTCATCAGCGCCACCAAGGGCCCGCTCGCGGACCCGAAGGTGCGTCAGGCCGTCTCGCTGGCCCTGGACCGCAAGGGCATCATCAACACGGTGTTCAAGGGCGCGGCGAACATCCCGCACGCACTGCAGGCCTCCGGCACCTGGGGCTCGGCGACCGACACCTTCAAGTCGGCGTACGACGCCCTGCCGGCCATGGACCAGGACCTCGCCAAGGCGCAGGAGCTGGCCAAGTCCCTCAACGTCGCGGGCCAGACGGTCACCATCGGCACCTCGTCGGGCCTCCCGGCGCTGAACTCCGCGGCGCTCGCGTTCAAGACCGCCTGCGAGGCGATCGGACTCAAGGTCGAGCTGCAGAACGTGAGCCCGTCCAACTACATCAACTACTTCATCGACCCCAAGGCGTGGGGCTCCGTCGACGCGTTCGCGACGTCGAACTACGGCGACTACGCCGACCCGTCGGCGCTGTACAAGTCGATGGCGATCAAGGGCGGCTCGCAGAACTTCAGCGGCTGGACCAGCCCCGAGGTGACCGCGGCGATGGACGCGGCCCGCGGCGAGAAGGACGACGTGAAGCGCGCCGAGGACGTCATCAAGGCGCAGCAGATCATCACCGACCAGCTCGTGTGGTTCCCCCTGGTGGCGGCCAACAACGTCCTGATCATGAACAAGAAGGTCACCGGCGCGCCGGCGACGTTCGTGTACATGTTCGGACCGTGGGCCTCCTACCTCGGCGGATCGTGAGCTAGCAGGACCTGGGAGGTACGGAACGGTGCTGGCTTTCATCGTCAAGCGGCTGGCCATGCTGGCCGCGACCCTGATCGTCGCGAGCTTCGTGATCTACGGCGCGCTCTACCTGGCGCCGGGGAGCCCGCTCGCGGCGCTGACGGGCGGCCGTTCCGTACCTCCTGAGGTCATGGCGCAGCTCGAGGCGCGCTACCACCTCAACGAGCCGTTCCTGACGCGGTGGTGGATCTGGTTCACCAACGCGCTGCACGGCGACCTGGGCGAGTCGATCCCGCTGCACCAGCAGATCAACACGCTGATCGCGCAGCGGGCCGGCATCACGATCCAGCTCGTGATGCTGACCGCGGCGATCATCATCATCGTCGGCGTCGGGCTCGGCATCGTCGGGGCGCTGGGCCGCAAGAGCGTCGACGGCGGCGTGCTGCTGGTGGCCACGGTGTCGGCGGCGCTGCCCGCGTTCGCGGCGGCGGTCGTCCTGCAGTTCATCTTCGGCGTGCAGCTGCGCTGGGTCGAGCCGCTCGGGACGGGTGAGGGCTTCACGGGGAGGCTCAGCCACCTGATCCTCCCGGCGCTCGCGCTGGCCGCGACCTCGGTGGCGCTCGTCGCCCGCGTGACCCGTACGGCCGTCCGCGACGAGCTCGGCCGCGAGCACGTGCAGACCGCGATCAGCCGGGGCCTCCCGTGGCGAGAAGTCGTGCGCCGGCACGTGCTGCGCAACGCGGCGATCCCGATCACCACGGTCGTCGGCATCACGATCGCCTCGCTGATCGCGCTCGCGGCGGTCGTCGAGACGGCGTTCGGCCTCAACGGGCTCGGGTCCTACCTCGTGCAGGCCGCGCTCAACAAGGACTTCGCGACCGTGCAGGGCATCAGCCTGGTGCTGGTCTTCGCGTTCGTGATCACCAACGTGATCATCGACTTCACCTACGCGCTGCTCGACCCGCGCGTCACCCTCGGGAGCCGTGCCCAGTGAGCACCGAGATCCTGGACCCCATCGCCGAGGCCGAGGTCGCCTCGCCCGACCGGCACCGGCTGCGCAAGCTGGGCTGGGTCGGCTGGCTGAGCCTCGCCGTCATCGTGATCGCGCTGCTCATGGCGATCCTCGGGCCGTACCTCGCGCCCTACGACGCCAACACCGGCGACCTGTCCTTCGCCAACGTGGGCCCGTTCGGCAACCACCTGCTCGGCTTCGACGGCCAGGGCCGCGACGTCCTGTCGCGGCTGCTGGTCGGGGCGCGGACCGCGATCTTCGGCGCCGCCGCCGTCACCATCATCTCGGTGGTGATCGGTGCCGCGGTCGCCGTCGCGACGGCGTGGTTCGGCGGCAAGTTCGACGCCGGCACGTCGATCGTGGTCGACGTCCTGTTCGCCTTCCCCGGCATCCTGCTCGCGATCCTCGCCGCTGCGGTGTTCGGTCCGTCGCTGTTCTCCGCAGCGCTGGCGCTGTCGATCGCGTACTCCCCCTACGTCGCGCGCGTGCTGCGCGGCGCGGCCCTCAAGGAGCGCGCGATGACCTACATCGCCGCGCTGGAGGTGCAGGGCTTCGGCGCGCTGCGGCTGTGCGTGCGGCACCTGCTCCCCAACATCTCCAGCCTCATCGTCGCGCAGGGCACGATCCTGTTCGGCTTCGCGATGGTCGACCTCGCCGCCATCTCGTTCCTGGGCCTCGGCGTGCAGACGCCGCAGGCCGACTGGGGCGTGATGATCAACGAGGGCAAGACCTCGCTGCTGCAGGGCTACCCGCTCGTCGCGCTGTCCGCGGTGCTGTGCATCGTGGCCGTCGTCGCGGCGGTCAGCTTCCTCGGCGACCGGCTCGACACCGCCTCGAAGGACGTGAACCGATGAGCGCCCTCCTCGAGGTCAAGGACCTCACCGTCCAGCTGAAGATGGACGCCGGGATGCGCGAGGTCATCACCGGCACCTCGCTCACCATCGCCGAGGGCGAGGCCATGGGCCTGGTCGGCGAGTCGGGCTCGGGCAAGTCCATGACCGCCAAGGCCATCGCGCGGCTGCTCCCCAAGGGTGCGGAGACGCAGGGCTCGGTCACCTTCGACGGCACCGACGTCCTCGCGCTCGAGGGCGACGCCCTCAACAAGCACCGCGCGACCGTCGCCGTCGTGTTCCAGGACCCCCGCGCGCACATCAACCCGGTGCGCCGGATCGACGACTTCATGACCGAGTCGCTGCGACTGCTCGACAACGTCTCCAAGGCCGAGGCCCGCAAGCGGGCGGCGACGGCGCTGGAGGAGGTCGGCATCGACGACCCCACCAAGCGCCTCGGGCAGTTCCCCCACGAGCTCTCCGGCGGCATGCTGCAGCGCGTCATGATCGCGACCGCGCTCCTCTCCGAGCCGCGCCTGCTCCTCGCCGACGAGTGCACGACCGCCCTCGACGTCACCACGCAGGCCGAGGTGATGGCGATCCTCGACGACCTGCGCCGCGAGCGCGGCCTGTCGATGCTGTTCATCACCCACGACCTCGAGCTCGCCGGCGCCGTCTGCGACCGCACCTGCGTCATGTACGCCGGCCAGATCGTCGAGACCCGCGCGGCCAACCTGCTCCACGGCGACCCGCTGCACCCCTACAGCGCGGCGCTCGTCGAGGCCCGCCCCGACATCACCTCGACCGCCGAGCGCCTCGTCGCGATCCCCGGCCGCCCGGTGTCGGCGTTCGAGGCGCCCGCCGGCTGCCGGTTCGCACCACGCTGCCCGCACGCCGAGGACGCGTGCCGCACCGAGGAGCAGCTGCTCGTCGACCTCGACGGCGGACGCGTCCGCTGCCACCGCGCCGCCGATCTGCGCGGCTCGCTCCTGGACGGTGCCCATGTCTGAGTACGTCCCCGGCCCCGCCACCCGCGCCACGATCGCGGAGGAGCGGCCCGTCCTCTCGGTCCGCAACCTGCGCAAGGTCTACGGCACCCAGGTCGCCGTCGACGACATGAACTTCGACCTCATGCCCGGACGGTCCCTCGCCATCGTCGGCGAGTCCGGCTCGGGCAAGACCACCGTCGCCCGCATGATCACCGGCCTCGAGAAGCCGACGTCGGGCACCATCACGGCCTGCGGCCGCGACCGCTCGAAGCCCTCGCGCCGCGGCAAGGAGCGCAAGGAGCGCGGCCGCGAGGTGCAGATCGTCTTCCAGGACCCCTACTCCTCGCTCGACCCGCGCCAGTCCGGCTCGCAGCTCATCGACGAGGTGCTGCGCGTGCACCACGACCACGACGCGAAGGACCGCCGACGCATCGTCGGCGAGCTCGCCGAGCTCGTCGGCCTCGACCAGCGCCAGATCGACGCCATGCCCCGCGCCCTCTCCGGCGGCCAGCGCCAGCGCGTCGCCATCGCCCGCGCCCTGGCCACCGACCCGCGGGTCCTGATCCTCGACGAGTCCGTCGCCGCCCTCGACGTCTCCATCCAGGCCCAGGTCCTCAACGTCCTCGCCGACATCCGCGACGAGCGCGGCATCTCCTACATCCTCATCAGCCACGACCTCGCCGTCGTCCGCCAGCTGACCGAGGAGGCCATCGTCATGCAGCGCGGCATCGTCGTCGAGCGCGGCGCCACCGGCGACATCCTCGACAACCCGCAGAACGCCTACACCCAGCTCCTGCGCGCCTCCGTGCCCGGCCCCGGCTGGAAGCCCCAGCGCATGCGCGAGCGCCTCCTCGGAGCCCAGGCCGCCGCCGAGCAGTAGGCCCCGCACGCTTCTGCCCACCCACTGGCCCTTTCCTGCGCCCTATCGCACCGGGAAAGGGCCACCCGGTGGGCAGGAGCTGGCGGGTCAGCCGTAGGCGTCCTCGCCGGCGGTATGGACCTCGTGGCGCTCCTCGTGCGACCGACGCCGCAGCCGCGCCAGCTCCGCCACGTCCGCGTCGGTCGCCCGCCGCACGTCGATCGCCACGCCGTCAGCATGCCCCAGCCGCCGCCCACCGGCCGCTGAGTTCCGCGCGCCCCGGGGGACGTCCGCGATCTGCCCACCTTCTGGTTTTCTCCCGCGGCGTGTCGTGGTCGGGAAACAACCGGTAGGTGGGGAGGAAGCGGAGTCAGACGTCGAGGGTGAGCGGGCTCGTCGGCGGGCCGTCCGTCTGGAGGTCGCGGACGAGCGCGGCGAGGGCGCGGGGGGTGAGCGGGTCGCTCGTGGTCTCGAGCTCGGCGAGGGTCCACCAGCGGTGCTCCTCGATCGTCGCGACCTCCAGCGGTGTGAAGCCGGAGGTGTCGACGGACGACGATCCGGTGCGCGCGAGGAACCAGGTCTCGCGGACGTCGGCCCACACGCCCGCGAACGACACCACGTGCCGGCGTACGCCGATGAGCGGGCCGAGCTCGACGTCGAACCCGGTCTCCTCGAGCACCTCCCGGCGCGCGGCGTCCTCGACGGTCTCGTCACCCTCCACCCGTCCGCCGGGCGGGTACCAGAACGGGTGGTCTGGATCCTCGGGGTCACGCGTGCGGAAGAGCAGCACGCGGTCGGTCGGGTCGAGCAGGAGCACGCGCGCCGTCGGCCGCACGAGCGGTGCGGCCTCTCCGGGGGGCCAGGTCATCGCACCGGCATGAGCACGTCGACCTCGGTCTCGCGCCGGTACAGCTCGAGACAGGGCCGCGACGCGTCTCGCTCCTCCATCGCATCGAGCCGCAGCGCCGCCGGGAGGATCGCCTCGTACAGCGACGGGGGCTCGCCGCGCAGCCTCAGCCGGAGGTAGTCCCCTCCCGGCACCGTCATGCGCGGAAGAGCACGTTCGGCCTCAGAGCAGTGCTCGACCGCTTCGACGCACGCGCGGTACCACCCGGCCTCCGGGTCGAAGGCTGCCAGGAAGTGGCGGCCGCGCAACGACCCGACCGACTGCTCGAGGATCGGGAAGGAGGCGGGGATCTCGTCCGCGGTGTCTCGGACCTCGACGTAACGGGCGACCACGTCCTGACGACGCACGCGGTCTGCAGGGTCCACCCCTGCAGTGTGGACCTCAGCGGCCGGGCTGGAGGGCGCTTGGGTGACCTGCGGCTGCCGCCCGGACCTCCCGAGCGCGTGGTTCAGCGTGCGTCCGGGGCCTGGGCCTCGAGGCCGGCGAGGAAGGTGTCGAGCATCGTGGAGTAGACGGCCTCGCCGTCGGCGAGCTGAGCCGCGCGCAGCTCCTCGTCGGACCGCTTCGGAGCCCGCTGCAGTTCGTAGGTGTAGTACGACGACGCCATCGCCAGCTCGAAGGTCTGCGCCTTGCGCGGCAGCGAGAGGACGTCGGCGGTCATGGAGATGTGGCCGAGCGTCATCTCCGCGAGGGCGCGCACCCGCTTGATCGACTCGGTCTCGTCGTAGCCGAGCTCACCGATGTTCTTGATCATGGTCCGCACCGACGCCGCCTCCGCGTCACCACCGGTGAACCGGTAGGACACGAAGCGCGCGAGGCCCGGCCGGCGCAGGTAGGAACGGCGCAGCGACCACACCATCCGCCGCAGGTTCTCGATCGGGGCGTCGCCCTCGACGTAGGCCGCGACCGACTCCTCGAGCATGACGTCGGCCATCGCGAGCAGGAGCTCGTCCTTGTTGCGGAAGTGGCGGTAGACGGCGCTCGGGTCGGCGCCGAGCTCCGCACCGAGCTTGCTCATGGTGACGTCGTCCACGCCTCCGTCGACGATGCGGAACGCGGCGTCGAGGATGATCTCGCGCGACAGCGAGACGCGCGGCTTGGACTTCGCCTTGGGGCTCATGACGTCTCGCGTGTGAACACCCGCTCGCCCTCGACGAACGTCGCGACGACGGTGGCGTCGGCGATCGCACTGGGCGGACCGGCGAAGGGATCGCGGTCGAGCACCGCGAGGTCGGCGAACATGCCCGGCTCGAGCCGGCCGGTGCTGTCGGCGTGGCCGTTCACCCGCGCGGTGCCCGCCGTGTACGACGAGAGCGCCACGGCGAGGGGCAGCGCCTGCTCGGCGTACAGCGGCTCCGTCCCCTCCTCCGCACCCGGGTAGATCCGGTTCACGGCGACGTGGATGGCGTCGAGCGGGTCCGCGCTGCTGACCGGCCAGTCGCTGCCCGAGCACAGCTGCGCACCGGAGCGCAGCAGCGCGCCGAACGGGTACTGCCACGACGCGCGACGCTCGCCGAGGAACGGGATCGTGAGCTGGTCCATCTGGTCCTCGTGCGCCGCCCACAACGTCTGGATGTTGGCCGTCGCACCGACCTGCGCGAACCGCGGGATGTCGTCGGGGTGCACGACCTGCAGGTGCGCGAGGTGGTGGGAGCCCCCGGGGCCGTTGGCCTCGCGGGCCGCGGCCACGGCGTCCAGGGCGTGGCGGACGGCGCGGTCGCCGAGCGCGTGGAAGTGCACCTGGAAGCCGGCGGCGTCCAGACGCGTCACGTGCTCGAGCAGGCCGACCGGGTCGACGAAGTCGAGCCCGGAGTTCTCCGTGGCGCAGCCGCAGCCGTCCTCGTAGGGCTCGAGCATCGCGGCCGTGAAGTTCTCCGCGACACCGTCGAGCATGATCTTCACCGTCGTCGGGCGGAACCGGCCGGCACCCCCGCTGCCCCTCCGCTCGACGAGCTCGGGGATCTGCTCACCGCTGCGGTTGCGGTCCCACCACAGCGAACCGACGACGCGCGCCCGGAGGTCGCCGGACTCCGCGGCGTCGAGGTAGATCGGCAGGATGTCGTTCTGCCCGAACATCTCTCCGACCGCGGCGTCCTGCCACGACGTGACGCCGAGCGAGAACAGGTGCTCCTGCGCGGCCAGCAGGCCTGCGCGCTGCGCCGCGGGCGTGGTGCCCGGGAGGAAGTGCTCGACGAGGTGCCCGGCGCCCTCGTGCAGCGTGCCCGCGGGGAAGCCGTCGGCCTCGCGCTCGATGCGCCCGTCGGCGGGATCCGGTGTGTCGGCGGTGATCCCGGCGATCTCGAGGGCCCGGGTGTTCACCCAGGCGCCGTGCCCGTCGCGGTTGGGCAGGTAGACGGGGCGGTCGGGGACGATCGCGTCGAGCATGTGCCGGGTCGGCGTGCCGTTGGGGTAGTGCGACATCGACCAGCCGCCGCCCTCGATCCACGGGACGTCGGGGTTCGCCGCCGCATACGCCGCGATCGCCGCGAGCGCCTCCTCGGCGCTCTCGCAGTGGTGGACGTCGCACTGCAGCAGGCTCACGCCGGCCATGACCGGGTGCACGTGCGCGTCCTGGAAGCCCGGCAGCAGCAGCCCGCCGGCGAGGTCGACGACCTCGGTCGACGCGGTGCGCAGCGCCAGGATCTCGTCGTCGTCGCCGATCGCGGCGATGCGGCCGCCCGAGAGGGCCACCGCCCCGCGCTGCGAGGAGGTCATCCCCGCGCTGAACAGCGAACCCCCGACCAGGACCGTGTCGATGACGGTCCCGCGTACCTGCGGCTGAGACATGGCCGGAACGTACGACCTCGGCCGGAGCGTGTCAATGGTGTTGACAGCATCGTTGCCGGCCGTCAGTCCAGCGGGTTCCCGTCCTCGTCGAACGCCACCCGCATCGTGAACGCGTACGGCGTCGGGCCCTCGGCTTCGAGGCGGGTCAGCCGCTCGTGCGCCTCCTCGAGCGAGGGCTCGTGGCCCTCCGCGACCCACCACAGCACGAGGCTCGGCGTCTCCATGCGCGCGAAGAACATCCGGCGCTGCTTGAGGACGCCGGCGTGGGCGACGCCGTAGACGTAGGACTCCAGCGCGGGCAGGCCGGTCCAGGTCGAGAGGTTGACGATGACGTCGTCGCCCCAGGGCCGGATCGACGTCGCGTTGCCCTCCCCCTCGCCCTGCAGCCGCCACACGAACCCCGGTGCCTCGTCGGCCACGGCGTTGACGGCGTCGAGCGCCTCGACGAACGGCGCGAGGTCGGGGTGGTCGAGCTCGTGCCGCAGCCGTGCGACGTTGAGCTGGGCCAGGTGCGCCATGCCCCGACGCTAGCGCGCGCGGAGCGGCTCAGTCCGCTCTACGCCTCGAGGGAAGGGCCGCGACAGTGACGGCGGCCGCGGTGAGCAGCACCCCGAGGACGACCTGCCACCCGACGACGGCGCCCGAGGTCGGCGCGAAGACGTCGAGGGCGACCGCACCGGCGAGCTGACCGCCGATGGTGACGAGGGAGTAGACCAGGACGCCGAGCGGCCGGATGACGATGGCCGACAGCAGCAGGAAGCCGACGCCGAGCGGACCGCCGAGCCAGAGCAGCGGCTGCTCCCACGGCGGTGGCGGCGCGAGGTAGCCGGCGCCGGCGATCGCGTGCGCGATCGGCAGCGCCACGAGCAGCACGAGGATGCCCAGCGCGAGGTTGAGCACGACCGGGACGAGGCCGTCGTCGGTCGCCTCGGCGACCATGCCGTTGATCGCCATCTGGAAGGTGGAGATGACGCCGGCGGTGATCGTGACGATGACCGCCGCGAGGGCGAGCGACCCGGCGGAGAACCGTCCCGACACCGCGACGACGACGGCCAGCGTCGTACCGATCGCGCCGACGACGCGCGGCGTCGTGATCCGTCGGCGGCCGCCGGGCGTGAGCCCGATGGCGTCGAAGACGAGCGACGAGCCGGTCGTGCCGGCGACCACGAGCACCGTGAAGACCGCGACGCCCAGCGCCGGGATGCTCGCACCCTGGGTGACGACGAAGAACGCCGACGCGAAGCCGCCGATGAGCTGCCACCAGCGCAGGCGGCCGGCGCGCACCTGCTCGGGAAGCCGGTGCAGCAGAGCGTGCCGCGCCGGCTCGCGCAGCGCGAGCACGACGAGCAGCACCAGCAGGCCCATGCTCGTCGAGACGGCCGCGGTCATCACCGCGTCGCCGTCGAGCTCCTGCGCGAGGCCGCCGTTGACCCTCCCCTGCAGCGCAGCGAGGACGCCGGCGACGACCGCGCCGACCAGGGCGAGCGGGGCGTGCCCGGTGCTCTCGACGATCGGCGTGACGGCGTAGCCCTCGGTCGCCGCCGCCTCGAGGAAGTCGCCCTCGTGGCCGGGGTCAGTGGAAGAAATGGCGCGCTCCGGTGAGGTACATCGTGACGCCGGCCGCGGTCGCCGCGGCGATGACCTCGTCGTCGCGCACCGAGCCGCCGGGCTGCACGACGGCGCGCACGCCGGCCTCGAACAGAACCTCGGGCCCGTCGGGGAACGGGAAGAACGCGTCGGACGCCGCGACCGAGCCACGGGCGCGGCCGTCGCCCGCCCGGGTGACGGCGAGCCGGCAGGAGTCGACGCGGTTCACCTGGCCCATGCCGACGCCGACGGCGGCACCGTCCTTGGCCAGCAGGATCGCGTTGGACTTCACCGACCGGACCGCCCGCCACGCGAACACGAGGTCGCGCAGCGTCGCCTCGTCGGCGGCCTCGCCGCACGCCAGCGTCCACGTCGACGGGTCGTCGCCCTCGGCGTCGAGCTTGTCGACCGACTGCAGCAGGATGCCGCCGGACACCGGTCGGATCTCGATGCCGCCGTGCGCCGGGACGGGGTCGGCGACCAGCAGTCGCAGGTTCTTCCTCTCGGTGAGGATCGCGAGCGCGTCGTCGTCGAAGGCAGGGGCGACGACGACCTCGGTGAAGACCTCGGCGACCTGGCGCGCCATCTCCGCGGTGACCGGGCGGTTGGCCGCGATGACACCGCCGAACGCCGACACCGGGTCGGTGTCGTTGGCCAGGCGGTGCGCCTCCGCGATGTCGGCGCCGACCGCGATGCCGCAGGGGTTCGCGTGCTTGATGATCGCGACCGCGGGCTCGGTGTGGTCGTACGCCGCGCGCCTCGCGGCGTCGGCGTCGACGTAGTTGTTGTAGGACATCTCCTTGCCGTGCAGTTGCGTGGCCTGGGCAAGACCGGTCCCGAACGTGTTGAGGTACAACGCGG
>JBGAJT010000074.1:0-12665 GCA_044224785.1 Candidatus Nanopelagicales bacterium
GATCTCGGCGACGCGGTCGACTACATCCTCGACGGCGGCGCCTGCGCGATCGGCGTCGAGTCGACGATCGTCGACGTGTCCGGTCCGCACCCGGCGCTGCTGCGGCCGGGCGGCGTGCCGCGCGAGGCGATCGAGGCGGCGCTGCGCGGCCGCTTCGTCCAGCTGCTCGTGAACCTGGGCGTCGCGCTGCTGCTCCTCATCGCGGTCGCCGCGGTCATCGACGTCGTCGTGGGCAACTTCCGCCAGGGAGTCGGCGTCCTGCTGCTCCTCGCCGCCGCCTACATGGGCTGGCAGACGCTGCGCGAGGGTGCTCGCACCTGAGCCCGGGTGAGCCAGGTCACATCACCTGACCCGCGCTGGTGGAATAGTTGTTGTCTCAACTATCGTTCCTTCAACCAGTCAGAGCCGCACGGCTCCCCCGACCTCGAAGGAACACGTCATGAGCACCGGTCTCCTCATCCTCCGCATCGTCGCGGGCCTCCTCCTCGCCGCCCACGGCTCGCAGAAGCTGTTCGGCTGGTTCGGCGGCTACGGCATCGCCGGCACCGGCGGCTGGCTGGAGTCGATCGGCTTCAAGCCGGGCAAGGCCATGGCCGTCGTCACCGGCCTCGCCGAGCTCCTCGGCGGCCTCGCCCTCGCGCTCGGCCTGCTGACCCCGCTCGCCGCCGCCGTCGTCATCGGCACCATGGTCGTCGCGGCCTGGACCCACGCCGCAAACGGCATCTGGGGCTCCAACGGCGGCTACGAGCTGCCCCTCGTCTACGCGACGATCGGCGCCGCACTCGCCTTCACCGGCGCCGGCGACCTCTCCCTCGACCACGCGCTCGGCCTCTCGTTCAGCACCGCCGCCGGCATCGGCGCCGTCGCCCTGGGCCTCGTCGCCGCGGGCGTGAACATCCTGCGCGCCAAGGCCGCGCAGCGCGCCGCCGCCTCGGTCGTCGACGACGCCGTCGCCGTCAACGCCTGAGCGACCAGCTCCCTTCTAGTCCCTGCGCGGGCACCGGCCACCCCGGTGCCCGCGCAGTGCTGTTGGTGAAAGCTTGGAGGCGCCGGAAAACACCGCGTGAGAGGGTCGGCCGCGGAGGTGGGAGGCATGGGCGGGTCGACGCTCAACGGGGGGATCTCGCGCTGGTACACCGACATCGGCGTACCGGGCTACCGACCGGCGCTCCCCGGCGACCGGCAGGCCGACGTCGCGATCGTGGGTGCGGGGCTGACCGGCCTCTGGACCGCGTACTACCTGCAGCGGCAGCAGCCCGACCTGCGGATCGTGCTGCTGGAGAAGGAGTTCGCCGGCTTCGGGGCGAGCGGGCGCAACGGCGGCTGGCTGTCGGCCGAGCTCGCCGGCACCCGGTCGCGGTACGCCGAGACGCACGGCAAGGACGGCGTGGTCCAGCTGCTCCGCGCGATGCGCGCGGCCGTCGACGAGGTGATCGCCATCGCCGCAGCCGAGGGCATCGACGCCGACATCGTGAAGGACGGCCTCCTGCACGTCGCGCGCAACGGCCCGCAGGAGCAGCGGCTCGCGGAGTCGCTCGAGTACGAGCGCACGTGGGGCGCGGGTCCCGACGACTACGTCCGACTCACCCGCGACGAGCTCGACGGCCGCATCCGGGTCGCCGGCGCGCGCGGCGCGATCTTCACGCCGCACTGCGCGCGCGTCCAGCCCGCGAAGCTCGTCCGCGGCCTCGCCGAGGTCGTCGAGCGCGGTGGCGCGACCATCTACGAGCAGACGACCGTCACCGACATCGCGCCCGGCCGCGCCGTCACCGACGGCGGCACCGTCACGGCACCGATCGTCCTGCGCTGCCTCGAAGGGTTCACCGCGAGCATCCGCGGGCAGCGCCGCAACTGGCTGCCGATGAACTCCTCGATCGTGGTCACCGCACCGCTCGCCGACGACGTGCACCGCGAGATCGGCTGGCCGGGGGCCGAGCTGCTCGGCGACTACGCCCATGCCTACATGTACGCGCAGCGCACCCGCGACGACCGCATCGCGCTCGGCGGCCGCGGCATCCCCTACCGCTACGGCTCGCGCACCGACGTCCGCGGCGCGACGCAGGACTGGACCATCGAGGCGCTCACCGGCGTCCTGCACGACATGTTCCCCGCGCTGCGCGCGACCCCGATCGACCAGGCGTGGTGCGGCGTCCTCGGGGTGCCGCGCGACTGGTGCGCGACCGTCTCGCTGGACCGGGCGACCGGCCTGGGAACTGCGGGCGGCTACGTCGGCAGCGGCCTGACCACCACCAACCTCGCCGGCCGCACCCTCGCCGACCTCGCGCTCGGCCGCGACACCGACCTCACCCACCTGCCGTGGGTCGACCGCCGCATCCGGACGTGGGAGCCCGAACCGCTGCGCTGGCTCGGCGTCCGCGCGATGTACGCCCTCTACCGCACCGCCGACCGCCGCGAGGCGACCCTGCCGACCACGAGCCGCCTCGCCCAGCTCGGCAACCGCCTCACCGGCCGCTGACGCGCCTCACGGCGTGACGTGGATGGTGATGCCCGTCAGCGCAGTGCCCGCCTTCGTCCTGATGGCGACCGCCTTGGTGCGGTCGAGGGTGCCGTAGCGCGAGCCGTCCCAGTAGTGCTCCTTGTTGTCGGAGCCCGTCCAGTGCAGCAGCACCGTGGTCGTGGGCAGGTGGCCCAGCGTGAAGCTGGTGCCGGGGTAGTCCTCGCCGTAGGAGATCGGGTAGCCGGTGACGAAGTCGTCGGCCCAGATGAAGCCGGAGATGGGGTCGCCCGTCGAGGTCGTGGCGGTGCCCGTCAGCGTGCCCTCGGGCACCAGCGTCGCGTCGATGTCCTTCGTCGTCTTGCCGAGCTTGACCTTGACGTCGTCGGCGTTCGCGTGGTTCGTCCCGCCGTACCAGGCGAACGCGTACGCCGGCGTCGTCGACGCCCACGGCAGGGTGACGAACTGGATCCGGACCGAACCCGAGTCCAGGCCGCGGATGCGGTAGCGGCCCTGCGCGTCGGTGCACGAGTCGGTGAGCTGGCGGGTGCCGTCCTCGCCGCCGACCGGGCCGAAGCGGCCAGTCGACGCGCAGATCCCCTCGATCGGCTTGCCGCGCCGGTCGCGCACCGTGCCCGTGACGACGCCGCCGCGCGGCAGCGGGAGGCGGCCGGCGTTCACGGTCCGTCCCTCGGCGACGGTGACGAGGCGGGCGCTGCTCTGGGTGTGGGCGCCGCCCACCCAGCGGTCGACGTAGTCGAGGTTCTTGGTCTGCGTCTGCAGCGTGAAGCTGCCGGGACGGAGGCCGTCGACGGTGATGACGCCGGCACCGTCGGTGCAGCCGTTGCCCGCGAACTCGTCGGTGCGGCCGACGAACGCGGCCACGCACGTCCAGCCCGCGATGGCCGCCCGGGTGTCCTCGGCCGCGATGGTGATCGAGATGTGCGCGGCGACCGGCATCGTCACCGTGCCGAGGTCGCCGATGCCCGTCGCGGGGACGGTCACCTTCGTCGCGGTGGCACGCGTGCCGTCGGCACCGATCCAGGTGGGCGCGTAGGCGCCCGCATCGTCGCGGAACTCCACGAAGTAGGTGCCCGGCCCGATGATGCCGCTCGTGACGCCGTCCGTCGTGGTGCAGAAGTCGCCGTACGGCCCGTCGTCGGGGTTGGCCGAGGGGTAGAAGCGCGGGCAGATGGAGAGCGGCGCACCGTCCGAGCCCTTCACGACCACCTGGTAGTCCGGCGGCACGGTGTAGGACGACAGCGGCTCGTAGACGTAGGACTCGAGCCCGTCGTTGACCGTGACGACGTTCGCAGCGGCGAGATCGGTGAGATCGGGCGAGTAGCCGGAGACCCGGCCGGTGTAGTGGACGACGTAGTCGCCGACCGCGACGCCGGCGATGCTCCAGGAACCCCACTGGTCGGTCTGCGCCGAGTACGGCGTGGCCGCGCCCGTGACCGGCTCCTCGAGCGACACGGTGACGTCCGACAGCCCGATGACGTTGGTGCTGTAGATGCTCCCGGTGACGCTGCCGGTCGCCGCCGCCGATGCGGCCGGCGCGAGCGCGAGCAGCGAGGTGAGCCCGAGGGCTCCCGCTGCGACTGCAGAGACAAGGCGTGCGACACGCATCGAGCTACCCCCGTGATCCCCCGCGCCCCCATCGGGCGTCGGCGGACGGTATCACCGGCCGGCGCCTCGACGAGGGCTCGACAGGATCGCGTCACCCGAACGAGATCCGGGCGCGCCGTGGGCCTCTCGATCCGCCAGGGCCGGCCGGCGTCCTACGACGGCGGTCGGGGCGTCGTCCAGCCGACCTCGGTCGCACCGTGCTGGCCCGGGATCGCTTGCGGCGGTGAAGGATGCGCGGCCGGGAGGTCGGTCGCCGGGACGGGGACGGGGCGCCCGAAGTAGTAGCCCTGCGCGTGGGTCCAGCCGAGCTCGGCGAGCATGGTCGCCTGCTCGGGCTCCTCGATGCCCTCGGCGATGCTGATCAGGTCGAGCCCGTCGGCGAGGCTAGCGAGACCCGCCGCCACGACGCGCGCCTCGCGCACGTCGACGACCTGCTCGGTGAACGAGCGGTCGAGCTTGATGCCCGTGACGGGCAGGTCGCGCAGCAGCGCGATCGACGAGTAGCCCGTGCCGAAGTCGTCCACGTGCAGCCCGACGCCGAGGGCACGCAGGTGGCGCAGGTCGTCGGCCACCTTGTCGATGTGGCTGAGGACGGCGCTCTCGGTCACCTCGATCACCAGCCGCCGCGGGTCGACCCGGTGGCGCAGCACCGTCTCGAGGAAGTGCGCGCGCCACTCCGGCCGGTTGATCTGCAGCGGCGACTTGTTGACGCTGAACGTCGTGGTGAGATCGGGGCGCGCCGTGATGAGCGCGCAGACCTGCTCGAGCATCTGGGAACCGAGGTCGATCACGAGGCCGGTCTCCTCGGCGACCGGCAGGAAATCGCCCGGCGGGACCAGCCCGCGCTCGGGGTGGTTCCAGCGAACCAGCGCCTCGTATCCCGTGACCCGCACGGGATCCAGCGACACGATCGGCTGGAAGTAGGGGACGAACTCGTGCGCTGCGAGACCGCGTCGGAGGTCGGCCTCCGTGGTCAGCCGCGACAGCGCCGCCGCGTGCATCGTGTCGTCGAAGAACTGCCAGCGTCCACGGCCGTTGGCCTTGGCGCGGAACAGTGCCGAGTCGGCGTCGCGCAGCAGGCTGGCCGACGTCGAGCCCTGCGTCGACAGCGCGACGCCGACCGACGCACCGAGCACCAGCGGATGGCCGTCGATCTCGAGCACGTCGTTGATGACGCGTGTGACGCGCGCGGCGACGGCCTCCGCCTCGCCGGGTCCGTACATGTCGGCGCCGACGACGAGGAACTCGTCCCCACCCAGCCGGGCGGCGTAGTCGCGCGCCCGCAGCGTGCCCACGATGCGCCGCGACACCGCCGACAGCACCTCGTCGCCGGCGGCATGGCCCAGCGAGTCGTTGATGACCTTGAAGTTGTCGAGGTCGATGTAGAAGACCGCGACCGTCTCCTGGTTGCGCTCCGCGACGCGCAGCTCGTTGTCGAGCATGTCGAGGATCCACGCGCGGTTGTAGAGCCCGGTGAGCGGGTCGTGCAGCGCGCGGTACTCGAGCTCGACGCGCTGGGCCTGCTCGACCGTCACGTCGACGAAGTGCGTGATGACGTGGAAGGGCCGGTCCTCCTGCTCGGGAACCACCGCCCCGCTCGCGCGCACCCACACCGGCGACCCGTCCGACGTCAGCAGGCGCAGCTCCATCGACACGGGATCGCCAGAGGTCGACGCGAGCGCGGGGTCGGCGTGCTGCACGTGCTCCGCGTCGTCGGGGTGCACGAGGTCGAGCAGGCGTCGGCCGACCAGGTCGTCGGCGTCGCGCTTCAGGATCCGGCACAGCGCAGGGTTCACGCGCAGGAAGGCGCCGGTCTCGTCGTGCAGCCCCATGCCGACGGCGGAGGCGTCCATCGCGGTGCGGAACAGCATCTCCGACTCGGCGAGCTGCGCGGTCGCCTGCACGTACCGCGTGACGTCGCGGAAGGTGACGCCCACCAGCTGGTCGACACGGTTGGCCCGCAGGTCGTAGTGGCGTACCTGACCGGACCCGGGCCCCAGCCTCGGCACGTTGTCGAGGAGCAGGGGTTCCCCGGATTCGAGGACCACGACGTAGCGGTCGAAGATCCACTGGGTGCCGGCGTCCTCCTGCTGGGCACGCAGGTGCAGGCCCACGCTGCCGCCCTCGGGGCGTCCGAGGAACTCGTCGAACGCGGGGTTCGCCGCGGCGAACACGAAGTCGACCACAGCACCGGAGTCGCGCACCGGTTCGAGCAGCACCGTCGGGTCTGTCATCGCTGTCAGCAGCAGCTGGAGCGTCATGGTCCCGTCAGGCCCGGGCCCGGTCATCGCCACTGGTCACCCCGCCAGAGTCAGCTGTCGGCGACAGCCCCGGAACGGGGCCGGCAACCCCGTGGACAGGACGACCGTACGGCCATTGGCTGGCCATATCCACCCGACGGGTCTACGGTGAACGCGGTCCTCAGCCGCCATCCCCCCGTAGGCGGCTGGGGACCCTCTGCATGAGTCCGGGCATCCGCCCGGGCGCAGCGAAGGCCGCGTCTACTCTTGCCCTCATGGGAGCGGGAGCGCCGGGGGGCGCGGAGCTCGACGGCGCGACCGCCGACGAGCCGCTGCTGGCATTCCTCCGGCTCCTCGCGGACGGCGCCACGGGCGACGCGATCGGCGCCTGCCTCGCCGAGGGGCTGCTGCGCGAGGCGGCCCCCACGCAGCTGTCGGTCTACCTGGTCGACGCCGCCGGCGAGTGCCTCGAGGAGCACGTGCGCTACGGCGCGGAGACCGAGCCCCATCACCGTCTCGTGCCGATCGACCTCGCACTGCCGATGACGGAGGTCTTCCGGACCGGCCGGTCCGGCGTGTGGACGATGACCGAGGCCGCGGAGCTGTTCCCCGCGATCGCCGGCTACGTGCGCAGACGCCCCGAGCACGCGGCCGACGAGACCTTCGTCGTCCCGATCCGGGCCCAGGGTCGACCGGTCGGGGTGCTGCTCGTGGCGCTCCCCGGACCGGCCGACCGCAGCTGGCAGCTCGGCCGCCTCCTGGAGGCGGCGTCGACGGCGCTCGCGGTCTGGGCGGTCGGGCGGCTGTCCGTGCGGCCTCGCCCGGGGGCGCGTCCGCGGGCGCGCGGCATCGAGGTGTCCGAGCGGCAGCGCCGCATCGTCGAGGGGGTGCGCGCCGGACGGTCCAACGCCCAGATCGCCTCCGACCTCGACGTCTCCGTCGGCACGGTCAAGGCGGACCTGTCCGCGCTCTACCGGCTCTTCGCCGTGTCGCAGCGCGAGGCGCTCGTCGACCTGGTCCCCGCCGCCCGCAGCGGCCAGCGCCGACGCTCCTGACGCAGCCTCGTCGGCAGCCGCGCTCCCGATCCGGTTCAGGACCGGTGTATCAGCGGTCGACATTCCTCCTCGTAGGGATGACGGCGCCCGATCCGGGTAGCCGGGAGGAGAGAGGAGGCCACGATGAGCACCGACACGACCCGTCGCGTCGTGGAGCTCCTCCTGCCCGTGCTCGACGACGACGGGGTCGAGGGCTGGCTCAAGCGCCCCCGGCACCAGCTCGGCGACCGCTCGCCGCAGGAGCTGCTCGACGACGGCGAGGAGGACACCGTCCTGGCGATGGCCCTCGCCCTGCGCCGGTCCGCCTGAACGCGCGCGCCGTCCCCCGGCGCGCGACGCCCGGCCCGGCCGTCGGCATGGCGGCGGGGCCGGGCGTTCCTCGTCGGTGAGACTGTCCGCGGCCCGTCGGTGGCCGCAGGGGGTCGAGCGAGGAGTCGCACGTGGAGGGTCGACGTCGGTTGCTGGGTGCCGGGGCGATCGGTCTGGTCCTGGGAGCGGCCTCGGTCGGGGTCTGGGCGCACCTGGCGAACGCGGACGGCGCGGCCACGCCGACGACCGCGCGCGGTGCGACGAGCACGCTGACCGTGCGCGTGCAGGCCGACGGCGCGAAGTGGGTCAGCACCGAGGTGGGCGGTGCCGTCGTCACGGTGCGCGACGCCGACAGCGGCGCGGTCCTCGGCACCGGACAGGTGCTCGGAACCAGCGGCGACACCGCCGCGATCATGGCGCCGCGCAGCCCGCTCACCCCGACGCCGACCGACGGCGGCGCAGCCTCGGTCGTGCTGGCGCTCCCGGTCGACGACGTCACGCGCGTGTCGGTCGAGGCGCGCGGCCCGCTGCTCGGCGACAGCCCGGTGAGCACCTCGTCGGCACAGACCTGGCTGGTCCCTGGAGCGACGCAGTCGCTGGACCTCCAGCTGCACGGGCTCATCGTCACGGTGCTGGCGCCCGCGCCCCACGGGACGGTGCCGGCGTCGTCGTCCGTCGCCGTGCGCGCATCCGTCGAGAACCTGTGCGGCTGCGGCATCGACCCGAGCCTGCCGTGGAAGCCGGATCTCTACACCGTGACGGCGCTGGTGCGCGCACCCGACGGGACGGTGACGTCGTTCCCGCTGGCGTTCAGCGCGACGTCGACGTTCGCCGGCGACGTGAAGGTCGGCGGTGCCGGCTCCTACGTCATCACGGTGGTCGCGGACATGCCCTCGCTCGGCAACGTCGGCGTAGCCCGCACCAGCGTGCTCGTCGCCCCGTAGCCGAGCCGGTCCGGGCGTGACCCGCTCAGCCCGCCTGATCAGGCGGGCGGGAGGCCGAGGCGGAGGCGGGCGGCGCGCTCGGAGGGCGAGTTCGACGACAGCGCCCAGGTGAGGGCGCCGATCAGCCCGCGCGCGGCGCGGACCGAACCTGGTCGCTGGGTGAGGCCGAGCAGAGCGGCGTCGTGCGGGTCGAGGGTCGAGGCGGCAGCGAGGGCGAGCACGCGATAGGGGCCGCGGTAGACCAGCGGCAGGTTCGGCGCGCGCAGGAACGCGGCGACGTCGGCGGTCGCCGGTGCGCGACCGAAGCCGGGGTCGGACCGGAACCCGTCGAGCTGCGCGCGGAGCTCCGCGTGCGTCGTCGGCAGGTCGGTCGCGCCGAGCAGCCGCGCCGTGGCCGCCCACTCCGCGACGTAGGCGTCGGGACCGCCGGGGATCTCGCGGCCACCGAGCGCGAGGTGGGCGCTGAGGAACGAGTCGGTGAACGCGTCGTGCACCCAGCGCAGCAGGTCGGGGTCGGAGGCGGCGTAGGGACGGCCGTCGGGACCGGTGCCCGTCACGCGCTCGTGCATGCCGCGCACCGCGGCCGCGATCGACTCGGCCGTCGCGACGTCGGCGAAGGTGGTGATGACGAGCCACTGCGTCGTACGCCGCAAGCGCCCGATCGTGTCGGTGCGGTACGCCGAGTGCTCGGCGACGCCGGTGACGGCAGCAGGCTGCAGCGCCTGCATCATCAGCGCGCGCACGCCGCCGACGAGCGTGGTGAGCGAGCCGTGAACCGCCCACGACGGGCCGTCGGGCTCGACCAGGCAGTCGGCGTCGCCCGTCGCGATGCGCTGCACCCACGGCGGAGTGCCGTCCGGATGGCCCGAGAGCAGTCGGCGGAACGCTCGCGCGACCGCAGGAGCCGGCGACGGCGGCACACGCAGCGGCGAGCCGGACCCTCCCGTGGTGGGCGATGCGGGCACGGCGTCAACGCTCCTTCGCCAGCAGCGCCAGCGCAAGTCGGGGCCGCGTCAGGCGTTGCCGCGGGCGAGGGCGAGCAGGTGGTCGAGCACTCTCGGCGCGCCGGCGCGGATGCCGTCGTGCTCGTACTCGTTGGTGATCCAGGGGCGCAGGCCGCGCACGCGTCGGGCGGTGTCCTCGGAGTACTCGCGCGGGACGTACATGTCGTCGACGTAGATCGCGGCCGCGCACGGCACCTCGTTGGCGGCGAGCACCTTGGCGTCGTACAGCGTCGGCCAGGCGCGCTCCGCGAGCAGGTGCGCGGTCTCGCGGAACGGCGCGAGCGCCGCCATGTCGTCGAACATCCACGGGTAGATGTGCTCGCCGGTGAGGAGCGCCGGGTCGTCGGCGTACGCGTCGGGGAGGACGCGCTGCGCCGACCACGACGTCGTGATGCCGTTCGCGTAGCAGGACTCGTGCACCACGGCGTAGAGCGGGTTGCGGCCGAACGTCGTCAGGTGCTCGACGTCGTGGAGGAACGCAGGGCTGCCGGGCGGCAGCTCGAGGACGTGGTGCAGCCGCTCGGCGCCCGGACCCATACCGAGCAGGATCCCGAGGTGGCGCAGGCGCGCGTGGGTGAGCCGGTCGCCGCCGGGCAGGCGCACGTCGTCCGACGTCACGAGGTCGACGACGCGCGCGATGCGTTCGCGGTCCTCGGGGTAGCGCTCGTAGTACGCCGAGGTCTTGTCGGCCATCGCGCGGTAGGTCGCGCGGTAGACGTCGTCGATGCCGGCGTCGAGCGGCGGCAGACCACCGGTGATGAGCGCCTCGCGCAGCGAGCCGGGGTGGCGCGAGAGGTAGACCAGCGAGCAGAAGCCGCCGAAGCTCTGGCCGAGGATCGACCACCGGTCGACGTCGAGCGCGCGACGGAAGCACTCGGCGTCCTCGACGATCGCATCGGCGCGGTGCAGCGCCAGCCGCTCGGCGAGCTGCTGCGGCGAGGTCGTCAGCGCATCGCGCGGACCGATCGGCGTCGAGCGGCCCATCCCGCGCTGGTCGAGCAGCAGCACCCGGAAGTCCGCGAGCGCGCGCGGCAGCCACGCGATCGCGTCGACCGACTCCGGCCGCGGTCCCTCGAAGCCGGGACCGCCCTGGAAGAACACGAGCCACGGCAGGTCGTCGGTCGCCCGGTCGACGGCGACCACCGCACGCGCGAAGACCTCGATCTGCTCACCGTCGGGGGCCGCGTGGTCGAGCGGGACCGGCAGCGTGTGCTCGGTGACCACCAGTCCGGGCTGCCGGTAGGTGCGCGACTGCATGGACCGCTCCTCGCTCGCGACGTACGACGGTGACGCCGGCGTCAGCCAACCACGAACCCGAGCGCGTCGCCGTGGGTCAGCGCCCGCCCGGTCCTGGAAGGGCGACGCTCGGCTCTGCCGGGCGACCGGTCCTCAGGGCGCCGCCACGACGCGTACGTCGTCGAGCGCGACGTACTTCGCGGTCGTGGTCGTGCCACCGCGGGCGAGCGAGACGAACAGCTGGCCCGGCGCCGTCACCGACGTGTCGGTCACCGTCGCCGCCCAGGTCGACGGCTCGACCGCGCCGTCGACCCACGTGCGGAACTGGATCGTCGAGCCCGACACCCGCAGGCGCAACCACTGCTTGCCGGTTCCGACCACGCGTGCGCCCGAGACGCTCGCCAGGTTCGTCACCGTGCCCGCCACGTTGCGCTTGAGCGTCACGGTTGCGGAGCTCGAGTTCAGCTCCAGCCCGTACCCGTTCACCGGCCGATAGGCGTTCTGCCACCCGCCGGAACCGCGTGCGAACACCGAGAAGTACGCCACCGCCCCCGCGTCGGAGAACCGGTACGAGAGCATCGTGTCCGTCCCGGTCCGGGCGGCCAGCCCGGAGAGCGCCGCCCGGCCGAACGAGCCCGAGGTCGCGGAGATGGCCAGCCTGCCCGTGCCCCCGGCCTGGGTCACCGATCCCCCGTTGCCGGAGGTGGCCGTCCACGACGACGACCAGGGCGAGCCGTCTGCCGCGGGGAACAGGTCCGAGAACAGCGACGGGTCTGCTGCCGACGTCGTCACCGGCAGCGCCGCGCTGTCGCCCGAGACCAGGCCCGACGTGTCGACCGCGCGCACCCGGTAGGAGTACGTCGTCGACGCCGTGAGCCCGGTGTCGGTGAACGACGTACCGGCCACGGTCCCCGGCAGCAGGACGCCGTCGCGCAGCACGCGGTAGCCGGCGACCCCGCGGTCGTCGGTCGACGCCGTCCAGGACAGGGTGAGCCCGCCCGGGGTGATCGCCGACGCGGTCAGGCCGCCGGGCACCGACGGCGGCGTCACGTCCGGCGCGGACGAGGTGGTCACCGGCAGCGCCACGCTGTCGGCCGAGACCAGGCCCGACGTGTCGACCGCACGGACCCGGTAGGAGTACGTCGTCGACGCCGTGAGCCCGGTGTCGGTGAACGACGTCCCGAGCACGGTCCCCGGCAGCAGGACGCCGTCGCGCAGCACGCGGTAGCCCGCGACGCCCCGGTCATCCGTCGACGCCGTCCAGGACACGGTCGCCTGGGTGCTGCTCACGGCAGAGGCGACAAGGGCTGTCGGCGCCGAGGGCGGCGTGGTGTCGGGAGCCGCGAGGGTCGGATCGACGACGCGCAGGTCGTCGATCGCGACGTACTTCGCCGTCGTCGTCGTGCCACCGCGGGCCAGCGAGACGAACAGCTGCCCGGGCGCGGTCACCGTCGCGTCGGTCACGGTCGACGCCCACGTCGACGGCTCGGTCGCGCCGTCGACCCAGGTGCGGAACTGGATCGTCGAGCCCGACACCCGCAGGCGCAGCCATTGCTTGCCCGTTCCCACCACCCGGGCGCCAGCGACGGTCGCCAGGGTGGTGGCGGTTCCGGCCACGTTGCGCTTGACCGCCACGGAGGACGAGCTCGACGAGAGCTCGAGCCCGTACCCGTTCATCGGCCGATAGGCGTTCTGCCACCCGCCGGAACCGCGTGCGAACACCGAGAAGTACGCCACTGCGCCCGCGTCGGAGAACCGGTAGGAGAGCAGCGTGTCCGAGGCGGCGCGGGCGG
>JBGAJT010000075.1:0-12644 GCA_044224785.1 Candidatus Nanopelagicales bacterium
CACCAGCCGGTCCCCAGCCGTCGATGCGTGATGACGCCACCTTCTAGGCGGGCGTCATCACCCACGGACGGCGCTCCACCGTCGATGGGTGAAGAGGCCGCGTTCTAGGCGGGCGTCATCACGCGTGGACGGCGTACGTCGTGGGGTGGTGCAGGTCACCGGGCCGAGGGCTGCCGCGGAATACCCCAGGGGGGTACCGTGGTTGCTGCCCGCCGAGGAGGAGCCATGACCGTCGAGACCGCCCCGCACGTCGAGCCCGAGCACGACCCCGGCACGCCGGAGCACGAGACGCACGCCGGCCACGAGGGCCACGGCACGCCCGAGGGCCATGTGGGCCACGAGGGCCACGAGGGTCACGAGGGCCACCACCACGGCTACCACGCCGACAAGGCGGCGCTGCTCGCCCGGCTGCGCCGGGTGGAGGGCCAGGTCCGCGGGATCGCCCGGATGGTCGACGAGGACACCTACTGCATCGACGTCCTCACCCAGGTCTCCGCGGCCACCCGTGCGCTCGAGAACGTCGCCCTGCTCCTCCTCGAGGACCACCTCGCGCACTGCGTCCGCGACGCCGCGGTCGCCGGCGGCCCCGAGGCCGACGAGAAGCTCGCCGAGGCCAGCGCCGCCATCGCCCGCCTCGTCCGTTCCTAGAACACCCACCGCAAGGAGAGACCCGCCATGAGCACCACCGTCTGGACCGTGACCGGCATGACGTGCGGCCACTGCGTGAAGGCCGTCACCGAGGAGGTCTCGGCCCTGCCCGGCGTCACCGGCGTCGACGTCGACCTCGGCTCCGGCCGCGTCACCGTCACCGCCGACGCCGACCCCGACGCCGCGGCCATGACCGCCGCCGTCGACGAGGCCGGCTACACCCTCGTCACCGCCTGACCCACCACCCTCGCGAGAGGAGCGCCCCGATGACCACGCCGTCCACCTTCGAGCAGACCGTGACGCCGATCGACCTCAAGGTCACCGGCATGACGTGCGCCTCGTGCGCGGCGCGCATCGAGAAGAAGCTCAACAAGGTAGCCGGGGTCGTCGCCACGGTGAACTACGCGACCGAGACCGCCCACGTCGAGGCCCCGGCCGGAGTGGGCGTCGACGACCTCGTCGCCGTGGTCGAGGCGACGGGGTACGGCGTGCTCCCGCCCGAGGCGGAGGAGGAGGACGACCCCGACGAGCTCGGCCGCCGCTGGCGGGTGAGCGCCGTCCTCACCGTGCCGCTCGTGGTCGTCTCGATGGTGCCCGCGCTGCAGGTCTCCGGGTGGCAGTGGGCGGCGTTCCTGCTCGCGTCGATCGTGGTGCTCTGGGGCGGCAAGCCGTTCCACGTGGCCGCGTGGACCAACGCCAAGCACGGCACGACCACGATGGACACGCTCGTCTCCATGGGCACGCTGGCGGCGTACCTGTGGTCGGCGTTCGCCGTGCTGTTCACCTCCGCCGGCGAGCTCGGCATGACCATGACGGTGTCGTGGCTGCCGATGGCCGACGAGGCGCAGCACGACCACCCGGACCTCTACTTCGAGTCCGCCGCCGTCGTCACCACGTTCCTGCTGCTGGGCCGGTGGCTGGAGATGCGCGCGAAGCGGCGCTCCGGCGAGGCGCTGCGCTCCCTTCTCGACCTGGCCCCGGCCACCGCCCGGGTACGCCGGGCCGCCGGCGACGAGGAGATCCCGGCCGCGCACGTCGTCGTCGGCGATCTCGTCGTGGTCCGGCCGGGCGAGCGCATCGCCACCGACGGCGTCGTCGTCGAGGGGTCGTCGGCGGTCGACCAGAGCATGCTCACCGGCGAGTCGGTCCCGGTCGAGGCGGTCGCCGGCAGCGAGGTCTCGGGCGGCACCGTCGTCCAGGACGGGCTGCTCGTCGTGCGCGCCACGCGCGTCGGCGGCGACACCGCCCTGGCCCGGATCACCGCGCTGGTCCAGGCCGCGCAGAGCGGCAAGGCGCCGGTGCAGCGCCTCGCCGACCGCGTCGCCGCGGTGTTCGTGCCCATCGTCCTGGTGCTCGCCGCCCTCACGCTGCTCGGCTGGGGCCTCACGACCGGCTGGCAGCAGGGCTTCACAGCCGCGGTGGCCGTGCTCGTCATCGCCTGCCCCTGCGCGCTCGGCCTCGCGACGCCGACCGCGCTGCTCGTCGGCACCGGCCGCGGGGCGCAGCTCGGCGTCCTCGTCCGCGGGCCCGAGGTGCTCGAGTCGACCCGTCGCGTCGACACCGTCGTCCTGGACAAGACCGGCACCCTCACCACCGGCGTCATGACCGTGGTCCACCGCCGCGGCGACGACGAGGCGCTGCTGCTCGCCGGCGCGCTGGAGACCGGCTCGAGCCACCCGGTGGCCGCCGCCGTCGCCGCCTACGCCGCACGCCTCGGGCAGCTTCCGACCCTCGGCCGCCACGACGCCGTCCGCGGCTCGGGCGCGGTCGGGCAGGTCGAGGGCCACGACGTGCGCGTCGGAAGGCCCGGCTGGATCGTGCTCGACCCGTCGTGGCGCAGTGACGCCGAGGTCTGGGGCGCGGAGGCGCTGACCGTGGTCGCCGTCGAGGTCGACGGCATCGTGCGCGGCCTGCTCGCCATCGGCGACGAGGTCCGGCCCACCACGCGCGCCGCGGTCGACGAGCTGCGGCGCCTCGGGCTCGAGCCCGTCATGGTCACCGGCGACAACGAGGCCGTCGCCCGCGCGGTGGCGGCCGAGGTCGGCATCACCCGGTTCGTGGCCGACGCCCGCCCCGAGGACAAGGTCGCCGAGGTCGCCGCCCTGCGCGAGCAGGGGCGCGTGGTCGCCGTCGTCGGCGACGGCATCAACGACGCCGCGGCGCTGGCCGGCGCCGACCTCGGCATCGCGATGGGCGGCGGCACCGACGTCGCCATCGAGGCCGCCGACATCACCCTGCTGCGCGACGACCTCGGCACCGCGGCCGACGCCGTGCGGCTCTCGCGCGCGACCCTGCGGGTCATCAAGCAGAACCTGGGCTGGGCCTTCGGCTACAACGTCGCCGCGATCCCGCTGGCGATGGCCGGGCTGCTCACGCCGATGGTGGCCGGCATCGCGATGGCGATGTCGAGCGTGTGCGTGGTGGGCAACAGCCTGCGGCTGCGCCGGTTCCGCTGACCGCGGTGCCCGGGGTCGGTCCGGCGGTCGGGCCGGTAGTCGGTCCGGCGGTCGGGGCAGGCGACGGGGTCGACGTCGGCGCGGACGTCAGGCGCGTCGGCGCTGCTCGTCGGGCTCGTCGACCCGGACGTCGGCCAGGTCGATCCGGTCGACGATCTGCAGGCCCTCGGGGGTGGTCGTGAGGTCGAGGCGCTGCTCGCGCCGGGCGCGCAGGGCCCAGATCGTCACCCCGGCCGCGATGCCGAGCCAGACGATCACGAGGAGCATCGTCGCCCACCTCATACCGACACCGTAGAGCGCGTCCAGCCGATCACGGAGCGCGACACGTCGAGAGTGGCGCGTTCCCGCCATCCCCCGTTCGGCCCAGTCACGTGGGAGCGCTCTGCAGCATCGCTGCAGGTCACGGCCCTCAGGCCGCTCGGTGCGCTCGCGTCCCAGCGGCCCCGGTGGTCACCCTGCGCGATCAGGCGGTGGAGCCCGGCCCGCGCACGGCGTCGAGCCAGGCCCGGGCGGCGGCGAAGTCGACGTCGGTGACGCCGTCGCGCAGCAGCGGCTCCTTGCCGTCGTGGCGGGGGTAGCTGCCGAGGAACCGGACCGAGGCGCAGATGCGGTGCAGGCCCATGAGCGCCTCGCCCACCCGGGCGTCGGCGACGTGGCCCTCGCAGTCGACGGAGAAGAAGTAGTCGCCGAGCGCCTTGCGGGTGGGGCGGCTCTCGATGCGGGTCAGGTTGACGCCGCGCACCGAGAACTCGGTGAGGATCTCGAGCAGCGCTCCGGGGTGGTCCTCGCGCATGTACAGGAACAGCGTGGTCTTGTCGGCGCCCGTGGGCGCGGGCACGGCGCTCGGTCGGGAGAGCAGGACGAAGCGGGTCCAGGCCTCGTCGTTGTCGCCGACGTCGTCGGCGAGGACCTCGAGGCCGTAGACCTCGGCGGCGACCGTCGGCGCGATGACCGCGTCGTAGCTGCCGGCCGCGACCGCCTCGGCACCGGCGGTGTTGGACGCCTCGGGCACGACGTCGGCGGCCGGCAGGTGCTCGGCGATCCAGCCGCGGCACTGGGCGGCGGCCACGCTGTGGGTGGCGACCCGACGGATCGCGCCGAGCTCGGTGCCGGGGCGCACCAGCAGCGCGAAGCGGACCCGGATGACGACCTCATCGGTGATGACGAGCGGCTCGCCGACCGCGAGCTGGTCGAGGGTGCCGGTGACCGTTCCCTCGATGGAGTTCTCGATCGCGACGAGCGCACAGTCGACGTCGCCGGTGCGGACCGCATCGACCGCGGCGTTCGCCGAGGGCAGCGCGTGCAGGTCGGCGCCCTGGCTGACGGCCATCGACAGCAGCGCCTCCTCGGTGAAGGTGCCGCGCGGACCGAGGTAGGCGATCGAGGTCACGAGGCGGCCCCGCGCAGGGCGAAGGTGATCGCCTGCTGCTCCTCGGGGGAGAGCGACGCGTCGCTCTGGCCGGCCTTGACCCCCTTGATGTAGGACCGCGTCTCGCTGCGTCCGTGGATCGCGGTGAGGACCAGGCCGTCGCCGCCGTCGTCGAGCATCGCGGCGGAGAACGAGAGCCGGCCGCCCATGTCGCCGAAGGCGTCGTACCGGACGACGCTCACGTGGCGGATCGCGTCGGCGAGCTCGGTGCGGGTCCGGGCCAGCAGGGCCGAGAGATCGTCGACCTCGCCGCGCAGCGACCGGACCTGCTCGGTCTGGCGGCCGACCGCCTCGACGAACGTGGGGGCGTCGCCGTCGGCCTGCAGGAGCACCAGCTCGCGGCGCATGCGGCGCATGGCGACGAGCGCGACCACCGCGACGACCAGCGCGAGGACGGCGACGGCCACCGTCACGACGAGCAGGACGTCGCGGGTGGCGGGATCGAGGGACACGCCGCAAGGGTAGTCGGGGCCGGGCGGGTGCCTGGTGCCGGTTGGCGCCGCGGCCTGCGTCGTAGGGTCGGGGCGTGGTCCGGGACGCGGTCCGCGCGGGGTCACGAGCAGCGGGAGCGGCGGGAGGTGGACGGCGTGCAGGCGCTCGGCGCTGTCGTGAGCTTCCTCGCCGGGCTCGCCGTCGTGCTCGCGGTCGGCTCGTCGATCCTGCGCACCCTCGTGGTGCCGCGCGGCGTCCGCAGCAAGCTGTCGTCGGCGGTCCTCGCAGCCACCCTGGCGCTGTTCCGCGCGGTCGCGCACCGCACGACGACCTACGGGTCGCGCGATGCCGTCCTCGCCTACGCCGCACCCGTCGCCCTGATCGCGACGCTGCTCACGTGGCTCGGGCTGCTCTTCGTCGGGTTCGCGCTGCTGCTCTTCTCGTTCTCGCCGCTGGACATGGCCGCGTCGTTCCGCGAGGCCGGCTCGAGCCTGTTCACCCTCGGCTTCGCGAGCACCGACCGCGCGCAGCTGACGCTCGTCGACTTCCTCGCCGCGGCGACCGGGCCGATCGTGGTCGGCCTCCTCATCGGCTACCTGCCCAGCCTCTACGCGTCGTACAACCGGCGCGAGGTCGAGGTCGCGCTGCTGCACTCGCGCAGCGGAGAACCCAACTGGGGGCCCGAGATCCTGCTGCGGCACGCGATCGTGAACTCCGAGGAGGAGCTCGTCACGCTCTGGCGCGACTGGGAGCACTGGGCCGCCGACGTCGCCGAGAGCCACGTGAACTACCCGGTCCTCATCCACGTCCGGTCGGCGCAGCCGATGCGCAACTGGCTGATCGCCCTGCTGTCGGTGATGGACGCCGCGGCGCTGCAGCTCTCCCTCAACCCGCAGGTCGCCCAGGGCCCGGCGCGCGTCGCGCTGCGGCAGGGGTTCGTGGCGGTGCGCGACATCGCGCACGCCGAGGGCATCGCCGTCGACGACGACCCCGACCCCGACTCCGGCGTCACGCTCACGTTCGAGGAGTTCGTCCACGCCTACGAGCAGCTGGTCGCGAGCGGCTATGCGATGGCGCGCTCGGCCGAGGACGCGTGGCCGCACTTCCGCGGCTGGCGGGTCAACTACGAGAGCGCGGCGTACCGTCTCGCCGAGCGGATCGACGCCGTGCCGGCGATGTGGAGCGGCACGCGCAACCCGCCGCTGCCGGTGGTCGCACCGGAGCGTCCGACCAACCGCATGCCCGGTGGCCGCACCGGCCGACCTGTGATCGGCGAGTGAGCACGTGAGCTGGACCCTCGACCTCGCGGTGCTGCTCGCGACGTTCCTCGTCATCTTCCCGGCCGAGCTGCCCGACAAGTCCTTCATCGCGACGCTCGTCCTCGCGACCCGCTTCCCGCGCCTGTGGGTCTGGCTCGGCGCCACAGTCGCCTTCGGCATCCAGATGGTCATCGCGGTCGCTGCGGGCCAGCTGCTCTCCCTCCTCCCCGAACGGCTCGTGCAGGGCGTCACCGCCGTGCTGTTCGCGGTGGGCGCGGCTCTGCTCGTGCGGGCCGGTCTGCGCGCGCGGGGCGAGGAGGACGCCGAGGAGGCGGAGGAGGCGGCCGAGGTCGACCGGGTCGTGTCCGAGCGCGGCGGCAGCGGCGCCCTCGCGGCGTTCGGGACGACGTTCGCGATCATCTTCACGGCCGAGTGGGGCGACCTCACCCAGCTCATCACCGCCGGTCAGGCCGCGCGCACCGGTGCCCCGCTCTCGGTGTTCCTCGGGGCCTGGCTGGCGCTGACCGCCGTCGCCGGCTTCGGGGTGCTCGTCGGCGACTGGCTGCAGAAGCGGGTCCCGCTGTGGCGGATCGGCATCATCGGCGGCGTCGTGCTCGCGATCCTCGCCGTCGTCACCCTCGTGGAGCTCGTGCGGGGCTGACCGGGCCCACATCCCCGGAACGCCGAACGGCCCACCCGGTGGACGGATGGGCCGTGCGTCTGCGGATCGCGGTCCGCGGTCGTCCGAGACGACCGGGTCGGGCGACACCCCCGCGGACTCCCGACCGTCGAGGGGATACCCCCTCGTCGGCCACGGGACACGATGCCACCTCGACGGGTTCTGTGACCTCCCCCACGAGGAGGATTTTTCACCTCGACCGCCGCAGGAATTGCGGCGGGAGGCTCGCGGAGCGGGATCGCCTGCGGCGGAACGGGCCCCGGAAAGAAAGCGATCGGACGCCACCGACGGGGGATGCAGCGGCGTCCGATCTGTCTCCGACCGTACGGCCAACGAGCCAGAACCTCAACCCGCGCGTTCCGACTGGAGCAGGTTCTTGGCAATTCCTTGACCATTCAGACACTGCCTCGCGGCGCGAAACGGTCTAGACCGTTGGTACAAGCCTCAACGACCGTCCGCCCCGGGCCGCGCGGACCCGATGCTGACCGACGGGTCAGCGCAGCGTGACCTGCCGGTTGGCCAGCCCCGCACGCGCCCGACGGGTCGGCTCGTCGAGCTCGCCGGTCTCCGCCAGGGCGGTCTCGAGGCGCGCGGCGAACTGCGCGGCGGGCTCCTCGACCTCGGCCGCCTCGGCCCCCGGCACGAGGTCCCACACCGGCGCGAGCAGGCCGTCGGCCCGGAAGGTGCCGATCAGCCGGGTGCCGGCGCCCAGGGTGTCCTCGCCGCGCGCGTGCAGCCGGGCCAGCGCCGTCAGCAGCGCCTCCTCGTCGTGGGGGAGCACCCAGCGCAGGTGCTCCTTGGTGCCGATGCGGCACCAGTACGCCGCCTCGACGCCGGTGAGGCGCTCGGTCGGGACCACGGCCGCGTTGGCGCGGTCCATCGACGCCGAGACCTCGTCGGTGATCTCCGCGCCGGTGCCCTCGATCCAGAAGTCGAAGCCGGCGTGCACGGTGACGTCGAAGGGCGCGTCCAGGTCGAGCACGTCCTGCAGCCGGGGTCCGGCACCGGGACGGCCCGGGGGCACCGGCTGGCCGGGCTCGGCGTCGATCGCGCGGAGCAGGGCGTCGGCGACGTCGCGCGACGCGTCGCCCGTGCCGGTCGCGGTCTGCAGCCCCAGCACGATCGAGCCGTCCTGGCGGACCAGCGCGGGCCAGGCGAGCGGCAGCACGGTCGCGACGGTCACCGAGCGGTCGCCCAGCGCGGCGGCGTACTCGCGGGCCAGGGTGAGCGGCACGGTCGCGGACGGCACGATCTCGCGCATGGCGATCCAGTCGCCCTCGCCGCGCAGGCCCTCGAACGGGCGGCGGACCAGCGCCTCGCCGGCCGACGCGAGGTCGCGCCCGTGGCAGGCCTTGTAGCGCCGGCCGCTGCCGCAGGGGCAGGGCTCGCGCAGCCCCACGACGGGGACGTCGGCGTCGGACACCACGGGGCGCGCGGAGCGCTGCTTCTTGGCCACGGTCCGCGAGCGTAGCCGTCCCGCTGCGCGGTCGGCTCCGCGAGGACGTGGCGGCTGGGGGCCCGACTGGCCAGGACGCGGGACGTCGGGGAGCCGGTGCCGTCAGGACGCGGCGTACGGGTGAGTCGTCGCCGGCGAGCGCCCGCGCCACCGGGGGCGCGGCCCGCACGGACCCTGGGCGGTCAGGAGGTGCCGCGACCGAGGTGCCCGAGCACGGCGCGCGGCCGGTTGGTGATGACGGCGTCGACGCCCGCGCGGACGCACACGTCGACGTCGGCGAGGTCGTCGACGGTCCAGACGTGGACGGCGTTGCCGGCGTCGTGCAGGCGCTGGACGTAGCGCGGGTAGGCACGCACGACCTCGATCGACGGGCCGGCGATGCGGGCGCCGAAGGGGAGCGAGCCGTCGCGGAACCGCAGCGGCACCCGCTCCATGAGGAAGACGGTCGGCAGGCCGGGCGCCATCGCGCGCACCCGGCGCGCGGAGAGCTGGGAGAAGGACATGATCCGGATCCGGGAGTCCTGCTCGCTGCGCGGCCGGGCGAGCCCGAACCGGCGCAGCATCTCGACCGTGCGCTCCTCGACGAGACCGGCGTACCGGGTCGGGTGCTTGGTCTCGATCGCGAGCCCCACCTCCCGCTCGGAGTCGACGACGAGCTCGAGCAGGCGCTCGAGGGTGAGGACGCCGTGGCGCTCCTCGTCGACCACGACCGGCTCGTCGTCCTGCACCGCCTCGCGCAGCTCGCGCCTCCCGAGCAGCTCGCGCCCGGCCAGGCGCACGCGGCGGGCGAGCTCCTCGGCGCGATCGGCGATCTCGGCCGGGCGCAGCGGGCGGCGCAGCGCCGCCTCGACCTCGGCCTGCTCGGCGCGCTGCTCCTCGTACCAGGCCCCGAAGTCCAGGCCGTCGAGGTCGGTGAGCGTCATCGTCGACACGATGCCGCGGCCGTCGCTCGTGCGGTCGATGCGGCGGTCGTGGACGCAGACGAGGTGGCCGTCGGCGGTGAGGCGGACGTCGCACTCGAGCGCGTCGGCGCCGTCGGCGACGGCCTGCTCGTAGGCCGCGAGGGTGTGCTCGGGTATGTCGGCGCTCGAGCCGCGGTGCGCGACGACCTCGGTCACGCCGCCCATCGTTCCATCGCCCGCCGCCCGCGCACCGCGCGACACGGAACGCCCCGGTGAACGCGCGCCGACCATCCGCGGTCGATGTGCCCCGACCTGCGCTAGGTGCAGGTATTCCTGCCCAGGGAACCGGGGAACCGGGGAACCGGGGAGCCGGTGGGTCGGGGGAGGCGTCCACCTGCCTATCGCAGGCTGGGGCACATCGACCGCGAGGGTTCAGGCGAGGAGGGCGCCGGGGTTGAACAGGCCCTGGGGGTCGAGGGCGTGCTTCACGGCGCGCATCGCGGCGATCTCGGCGGGGGAGCGGGTGTAGGAGAGGTACGCCGCCTTGGCGCGGCCCACACCGTGCTCGGCCGAGATCGAGCCGCCGTGGTCGGCGACGCAGCGCAGCACGAGCTCGTCGACGCGCTCGTCGTCAGAGGCCGGGCCGATCACCTCGAAGTGGATGTTGCCGTCGGCGAGGTGGCCGAAGGAGAAGACGTGCGCGACGTCGTCGACGACCTCGAGGCGCTGCGTCGCGTCGGCGACGAACGCGTCCCACGCGCCGTGCGGCACCGTGACGTCGAACCGGTGCGTGATGCCGAACGCGGTCACGGCCTCGCCGGCCCGGTCGCGGTAGTCCCAGAAGCGGGCCTTGTCCGCGGCGTCGACGGCGACGACGATGTCGAGGTCGTCGGGGAGATCGAGCGCGACCTCGCCCGGAGCCGGGCTCTCCGTCTCGATGACCATCACGTGCGCCGGCTCGGTCGGGAGCGGCCACGGGAGCGAGGCGTGCTCGCAGATCACGTGCAGCAGAGGGGAATCCACGATCTCGGCGGCGAGCAGGCGGGATCCGTCCGGGACCGCCGCCGCCACGAGCTCGAGGGCGTGGGCGGCGTCGCGCACTCCGACAAGCGCGACCGCCGATGCGCGCGGCGGCCGGTGCAGCGCCAGACGGGCGGCGGTGACCACGCCGAGCGTCCCCTCGCTGCCGACCATCAGCCCCGCGAGGTCGTAGCCCGTGTTGTCCTTGAGCAGGCCGCCGAGGTGCGACACCACCGAGCCGTCGGGCAGCACCGCCTCGACGCCGACGACCTGCCGGCGCGTCATGCCGTAGCAGCACACCCGGATGCCGCCGGCGTTCGTGCCGATCGTGCCGCCGACGGTGCAGCTGTCGCGGGCCGCGAGGTCGACGCCGTACATCCAGCCGGCAGCGCGCGCATGCTCGTGCAGCGCCGCGATTGTGACGCCCGCGCCGGCGGTCACCTGCCCCGCACCCTCGTCGACCGGGTCGAGCCGCTGCAGCCGGACCGTGCTCAGGACCACCATCGGCGGGTCGCCCGCGCCGGGGACCGAGCCGCCGACCAGGCCGGTGCGTCCGCCCTGGGGGAGCACCAGGAGACCGGCCTCGACGCAGATCCGGACGACGGCAGCCACCTCGTCGGTCGAGCCGGGGCGCACCACCGCGAGCACCGGTCCGGCGAACCGCCCCGACCAGTCCTCGCCGTACGGCGTCGTGACGTCCGGGTCGACGAGCACGTGCCCCTCGCCCACGACCGCGACCAGCGCCGCCCGCACACCCTCGTCCAGCACCGTCACCCGAGTCACGCCCCCATCCTCCCGCCCGACCGGAGATCGCGGTCGATGTGCCCCCGCCTGCGATAGGCGGAAGTCTTGCGCCCCCGACGTTCAGTACCGAGCACGGGGCGCGAGCCGCGTGGGGGGAGCTCCACCTGCACCTAGCGCAGGTTGGGGCACATCGACCGCAGATCGGCGGCTACTTGAGGAACTTGGAGGTGCGGCGGTCGGCGAGGGGCTTGCCGTCGGTCTGGCAGGTGGGGCAGTACTGCAGCGACGAGTCGGCGAAGGAGACCTCGCGGACCGTGTCGCCGCAGACCGGGCAGGGCTGGCCGGTGCGCCCGTGCACGCGCATGCCGAGCTTCTTCTCGGCCTTGAGGTCGGCGGCGCCGAGCCCCTCGGACCGGCCGACCGCGTCGGTCAGCACGTCGTGGATCGCCTGGTGCAGCGTCGCGATCTCGCCGGCGTCGAGCTTGTTCGCGGCCTTGTACGGCGAGAGCCGCGCGGCGTGCAGGATGTCGTCGCTGTAGGCGTTGCCGATGCCCGCGATCGTGCCCTGCTCGCGCAGCACGCCCTTGATCTGCTTGCCGCCCGCGTCGCGCAGGATCCCCGCGAGGACGTCGACGGTGAACGCGTCGTCGAGCGGCTCGGGGCCGAGGCGTGCGATGCCCTCGAGCGTCGACGGGTCGCGGGTCACGTAGACCGCGAGGCCCTTCTTGGTGCCGGCCTCCGTCAGGTCGAACCCGCCCGCGGGCACGCCGTCGTCGTCGACGAGCACCACGCGGAACGCCAACGGCCCCTTGCCCGGGCGGGGCGGCGCGTCGCTCATCTCCTTGCGCCAGTGCAGCCAGCCGGCGCGCGCGAGGTGCGTGACGAGGTGCAGCACCTCGCCGTCCTCGTCGACGAGCGCGATGTCGAGGAACTTGCCGCGGCGCCACGCGTCGACGATGCGCGAGCCGACGAGGTCGGTCACGGGCGGGTCGAAGGTCTTGAGGGCGCTGATCGCGGCGAGCTCCACGCGCGCCACGCGCAGACCGGTCGCCGTCGCGCGCAGGTAGGCGGCGAGGGACTCGACCTCGGGCAGCTCGGGCACGGGACGAGCCTGCCACGTCCCGTCGCGCCCCGGGTGCGGTCGCAGCGCGCAGCTGCTCGGCGTACCCGGCGTACCCGGCGGACGCCGTCGTCCCGTACTGCACAGGGTGCGGTCGCAGCGCGCAGCCGCTCGGCGTACCCGGCGGACGCCGTCGTCCCGTCCGGCGGAGGGTGCTGTCGCACCGCCGCCGTCGTGAGCGACACTTCTCCGGTGAGCCAGGACCCTGCCGTCGACGCCGTCCTGCCCGGACGAATCGGGCTGCTCGTCCGCATCCCCGTCGCCCCGGGCATGCGCCCTGCCGCGCTCGACGTCCTCAACCGCTACGTCGACGACCTCGACCAGGAGCCCGGCACCGAGGCGTTCATGGTCTGCATCGACCCGAGCGACGACGACGTCGTCTGGCTCTACGAGTGGTTCCGCGACGACGACGCGCTCGCCGCGCACCGCGAGTCGCCGCTCTTCCACCGCCTGGTCGGCGAGCTCCCCGACCTCGTCACCGACAGCCCCGGGATCATGC
>JBGAJT010000076.1:0-12619 GCA_044224785.1 Candidatus Nanopelagicales bacterium
AGCACCTGCGGGCGGCGCTCCCCTACGGCATCGAGCTCGAGGTCACCCCGCTGGAGACCGGGTTCGGCTACGCCGCCGACATCGACGGCGACGTGTACGAGATCGCGAAGTCGGTGTGGTCCGACGCGTGGGAGGCGCCCCTGGTGCTGGCCGGCGCCGGCGGCTCGATCCCGCTCGTGCGGTCGCTGCACGAGGCAGCGCCTGGCGCCGACATCCTGCTCTGCGGCGTCACCGACGGCTACTCCAACATCCACGGCCCCAACGAGCGCCTGCTCGTCGACGAGCTCGAGCGCTGCACGGTCGCGCTCGCCGAGCTCTTCGGCCGCCTCGGCGCACGGGCCGGCGCGTGAGCGCCGCAGCCGCGCCCGCGGAGGAGCGCAAGGCGGGCGCGATGGCCCGCGTGCTCGACGGCATCGAGCGCGCCGGCAACAAGGTGCCGCACCCGGCGATCCTGTTCCTCTGGCTCTGCATCGGCGTCATCGTCCTGTCGCAGCTGCTGGCCTGGGCCGGCGTGGGCGCCACCTACGAGGTGGTGAAGCCGGATCCGCAGTCGGTGAGCGCCGTCGACGTCGCCGGATCGTCGCTGCCGGCCGAGCTCATGCCGGTCGGCCAGCCCGACGCGAGCACCTACCACGTCGTCACCGAGACCGTGCAGATCCAAGGACTGCTCACGGTCGACGGGATCCGCTACCTGTTCACGTCGTTCGTCTCGAACTTCATGGGGTTCACGGCGATGGGGATCATCCTCATCGTGATGATCGGCGTCGGCGTCGCCGAGCGGTCCGGTCTCATCGCGGCCCTGATCCGCAAGCTCGTCGCGGTGTCGTCGCCGGCCGCCCTCACCTACATCATCGTGTTCCTCGGCATCATCTCGTCGATCGCGTCCGACGCCGGCTACCTCGTGCTCATCCCGCTGGGAGCCGCGGCGTTCCTGTCGATCGGGCGGCACCCGCTCGCCGGCATGGCGGCCGCCTTCGCCGGCGTCGCGGGCGGGTTCGGCGTCAACATCCTCATCACGCCGACCGACGCCGTGCTGACCGAGATCACCAACGAGTCGATCCACCTCGTCGACCCGGCGAAGTCGATCGGCATCACCGCCAACCTGTGGTTCGGGATCGCCTCGACGATCCTCCTGACGGCGGTGCTCGGCTTCATGACGTCGCGCGTGGAGCGCCGGCTCGGCGCCTACGACCCGTCGGTCGCGCCGGACGCCGACGCGAGCCAGATCCAGAAGGCCGACGACGCACCCGACGTCGACGACGACGCCGAGAAGCGCGGGCTGCGCATGGCCGGCTGGTGGTTCCTCGGCGCGCTCGCGGTGGTCCTGCTGTGCACGATCCCGCCCGGCGCTCCGCTGCGCGACCCCGTCACGGGCGGGATCATCGGCACCTCGCCGTTCATGGACAGCCTCATCGTGATCATCTCGCTGCTGTTCCTCGCAGCCGGCATGGGCTACGGGCGGGGCGCCGGCACCATCCGGACCGCGACCGAGGCCATCGACGCGGTCACGAAGTCGTGGGCCGGTCTCGCGGGGCTCCTGCTGCTGTTCCTGCTCATCGCGCAGTTCATCGCGTACTTCAACTACACGAAGATGCCGCAGGTCGCGGCGGTGAAGCTCGGCGACCTCATCGAGAACGTCAACGTGCCGACCATCGTGCTGCTGCTGGTGGCGATCGTGATCGTCTGGGTCGTCGGCATCATCATGCCGCAGGCCATCGCGAAGTGGGCTCTGCTCGCACCCATCTTCATCCCGGTCTTCGTGCGCCTCGGCGTGGACCCGGCGGCGGTGCTCGCGGCCTACCGCGTGGGCGACTCGCCGCTCAACATCGTCAACCCGATCATGGCCTACTTCCCGCTGATCGTGGTGTTCGCGGCCCGCTACGACAAGCGCTCGGGCATCGGCACGGTGATCGCGCTGATGATGCCGTACTTCCTCGTGCTCACGGTCGTGTGGACCGTGTTCTTCCTGCTCTGGTACGCCGTCGGTCTCCCCTGGGGCGTCTGACCCACTAGCTTCTGCCCACCTCGTGGCCCTTTCCCGCCGTGTTCTGGCCCAGGAAGGGGCCACGACGTGGGCAAGAGCTGGGTGGCGTGACCTTCTCCGTGGGCTCATGCCCACGGTTCGGTCTCGATATGCGGACCGGTTCCCGCGCTCCACGGTCACCCGTTCGGCCCAAGTGACGCAGGTCGCTTAAACCCGGCGTCCCAGACGCCGAAGCCCTGTACGTGACACGTCAGCGACACCTCCACCGGACCGCGATGATCGCGGCGGCCTCGGCCGTCGTCTTCGCGGCGACCGCGACGGGTTCCGCGCTGGCGTGGAACGGCTCGGTGACGCCGGTCGCCGCGACCTCCCCCGTCGCTGCCCCGACCGTCCAGGCGAGCACCGGTGACGCACCCGCGACCCGCGCCACCGTGACTCCCGCCGTCCGCCCCGCCGCCGTCGTGAAGGCCACCCCGACCCGGACGACCGCGGCGAAGGCGGCGACGAAGACCGTCGTCGTCACCAAGAAGGTCACGACGACGAAGGCGAAGACGACCGCCGCGCCGAAGGCGGCCTCGACCGCCCGCGTCGCCGCGAAGAGCATCACCATCTCCCGCTACGTCGACGCGCCCGGCTCCCAGTCCGCGATCGACAAGTGCAAGCTCGTCCTCTGGACCCACTCGCCGCTGTGGCTCGCCGGCCACAACTGGTGCGGCTACCAGTGGATGGCGTTCGTGAAGACCGGCACCACGGTGAAGGTCTCCTCGGGCGCGGCCAAGGGCACCTACGTCGTCACCGGCCACCTCAAGCTGACCCGGCAGTCGGGCTCGCTGCCCAAGCTGCACGCCGACCTGGTCCTGCAGACCTGCATCGGGTCGGGCACCGGCCTGACGCTCCTGCGCCGCGTCTGACGCGCAGGCACCTGCCCGGGCCGCAGCTCGGCCCCGTCTCCCCTGTTCGGCCCCGACGCGCTCCCCCGCTGTGCCACCCTGTCCCCCGGCTGGCGCTGACAGTTGGGGTGGACGATGCGTGGCGTTCCCGTGGTGCTCAAGCGGTACGACCGGTCGTGGCTGGGGACCGACCTCGTCGCGGGCGTGACCCTCGCGGCGGTCGCGATCCCCGAGGTGATGGGCTACACGTCCATCTCGCAGACCCCGATCGTCACCGGTCTCTACACCGTCATCTTCCCGACGCTCATGTTCGCGCTCATCGGCTCGAGCCGGACGCTCGTGGTCGGCGCCGACTCGGCGACCGCGGCGATCCTGGCGGCCGGCCTGGCGAGCCTGGGGATCGCCGGGCTGACGCCGTACTCCGCGGAGTGGGTCGCGTGGTGCTCGCTCACCGCGCTCGTGGTCGGCGTCCTGCTGCTCCTGTCGCGAATCCTGAAGCTCGGCTTCATCGGCGACTTCCTGTCGTCGTCGGTGCTCATCGGCTTCCTCACCGGCGTCGGCTTCCAGGTCCTCATCGGCCAGATCCCGGACATGATCGGCGTCCCCAAGGGCAGCGGGAACTGGTTCGAGCAGCAGTGGGGCTGGATCTCCAACCTGGGCAAGGCCAACCCCTGGACGATGGCGTTCGCCGCCGCGACGCTCATCATCATCCTGGGCTTCAAGAGGTTCGCCCCGAAGATCCCCGGCGCGCTCATCGCCGTCGTCCTGCTCATCGCGGTGTCGGCGGCCACCGACGCCGCGAGCCACGGCGTCGCCGAGGTCGGCGCGGTGCAGGGCGGCTTCCCGCCCATCGGCCTGCCGCAGGGGGTGACGTTCTCCGACGCGGTCCAGGTGATCCCGACCGCGCTCTCCTGCCTCGTCCTGATCATCGCCCAGAGCGCCGCCACCGCCCGGTCCTTCGCGATGAAGCACGGCGATCGGGTCGACATCAACCGCGACCTCGTCGGCCTGACCGCCGCGAACGCCGCGGCCGGCCTCTCCGGCACCTTCGTCGTCAACGGCAGCCCGACCAAGACCGAGATCCTCGAGGAGCAGGGCGGCAAGAGCCAGGTCGCGAACATGACGATGGCCGCCGTCGTCCTCATCGTCACGCTGTTCCTGACGCAGTTCCTGACGCCGATGCCCAAGGCCGTCCTCGGCGGCATCGTGTTCCTCATCGGGTACGGCCTCATCGACATCAAGGGCCTCAAGCACGTCAAGAAGCTCGCGCCGTCGGAGTTCTGGATCGCCGTCATCACCGCCGCCGTCGTCTGCTGCGTCGGCGTCGAGCAGGGCATCATCCTGGCGCTCGTCGTGTCGGTGCTGCTCATCATCGAGCGCTCCTACCGCGCCCACCGCTTCGTCGTCGGCGTCGACCCCGAGGGCGACCCGTCCTACCTCGCGGCCGAGCCCGGCGCGCAGAGCCTCCCCGGGCTCATCGTGTTCCGCTACGACGCCCCGCTCTTCTACGCCAACGCCAACCGGTTCGCCGACGACGTCGAGGCGCTCGTCCAGTCCGCCCCCGACCCGGTCACCTGGGTGGTGCTCGACTGCGACACCCTCACCGGCGTCGACTACTCGGCGGGGCTCGCCCTCGACAACCTCGCCAACTACGTGCACGCGCAGGGGGCGCACCTCGCCCTCGCCCGGCCCGACACCGAGGTGCTGGCGACGCTCGAGGAGGTCGAGGTGCTGCCGAACATCGGGCGCGAGCACATCTTCGACACCCTCGAGGACGCGCTGGCCGCCTTCCGCGCCGACCCGTCCGGTCGCCCGGTCACCGCGACGACCCCCGTGCCGGCCAAGGCCGGGGAGGCACCGCCGTCCGGGTGACCCCCGGCCGTTCGGACGACCTCAGGAGCCCGTCCCCCGCCTACTCTCGGACGGCCGAGGGGAGGGGGTCGGGATGAGCGACGAGTTCGCCACGCACGCGTCGGCCTGGCGCGTCGCGACCGTCTACGACGTACCGCTGCCGCCGCGCGACCCCTCGGGGACCGACGCCACGACGAGCTGGGCGATGGTGGTGACCCTGCTGCTGCTGATGCCGCCGCTGGGCTGGCTGCAGCTGCGCCACCGGTCCGACGTCGACGGGCGCGTCCGCGTGGCCGTGGCGCTCGTGGCCGCGCTCCTCGTAGGGGCTGCCTGGGCGACGGCGCTGCGGGTGCAGCCCTGGGTCTGACCGGCCGCCTCCCGCGCCGCGGGGGCCGCGGGTAGCGTCGGGCCCGTGACGACCAGCGTGCGCTCCCCCGGCTACCTCGACTACGCCGCGGCCGTCGACGACCTGCGCGCGGAGTACGCCGCCATCCCGCCCGGCGCACCGGTGCGGCTTGCGAAGCGCACGTCGAACCTGTTCCGCCCGCGCAACCCGACGAGCACGCCGGGCCTCGACGTGTCGGCGTTCTCCGGCGTCCTCGACGTCGATGCGGAGCGGCGAACCGCAGACGTGCTCGGGATGACGACGTACGAGGACCTCGTCGCCGCGACCCTGCCGCACGGGCTGGTGCCGCTGTGCGTGCCCCAGCTGCGCACCATCACCCTCGGCGGCGCCGTCACCGGGCTGGGCATCGAGAGCGCGAGCTGGCGCAACGGGTCGCCGCACGAGTCGGTGCTCGACATGGACATCCTCACCGGCGACGGCCGCGTCGTGACGGCGTCGCCCACCAACGAGCACCGCGACCTGTTCTCCGGCTTCCCGAACTCCTACGGGTCGCTGGGCTACGCGCTGCGGCTGCGCATCGAGCTCGAGCCGGTGACGCCGTACGTGTCGCTGCGCCACATCGCGTGCGGTGACGCGACCTCGCTCGCCGAGACCATCGCCGCGGTGGTGCGTCACGGCTCCTACGACGGCGAGCGCTTCGACTACGTCGACGGCACCGTGTTCTCGCGCGGCGAATCCCACCTGACGCTGGCGACGTACGCCGAGACCGCCGACCAGCCACCGAGCGACTACACCGGCGAGCACATCTACTACCGCTCGATCCAGGAGCGGCGCACCGACGTCCTCACCGTGCACGACTACCTGTGGCGCTGGGACACCGACTGGTTCTGGTGCTCCCGTGCGTTCGGCGCGCAGAACCCGGTGGTGCGCCGGTTCTGGCCGAAGGACCGGCTGCGCTCCGACGTCTACTGGAAGCTCGTCGCCCTCGACCGCCGCACCGCGCTCTCGTCGCGGCTGAACACAGTGCGCCGACGGCCGCAGCGCGAGCCGGTGGTGCAGGACATCGAGGTCCCGGTGGAGCGCCTCGCGGAGTTCCTCGACTTCTTCCACCGCGAGGTCGGCATCTCCCCGGTGTGGGTGTGCCCGCTGCGCGCGCGCGACCCGGAGACCACCTGGCCGCTGTACGAGCTCGACGGCTCCACGACGTACGTGAACGTGGGGTTCTGGTCCACCGTGCCGGTGCCGCCGGGGGTCGACCCGGGCGAGGGGCGCGTGAACCGCCGGATCGAGGCGGTGGTCACCGATCTCGGAGGCCGCAAGTCGCTGTACTCGACGGCGTTCTACGATCAGGCTGAGTTCGCCCGGCTGTACGGCGGGGCGACGTACGAGGTCCTCCGGGCCGCGTACGACTCGGAGGGGCGGCTCCCGGACATGTGGACGAAGACGGTCGCACGGGGCTGAACGGGAAGGTTCGCAGGACATGGTCATGAAGCTGGCCGAGGTCGTGTCGATGTTCGTCGGCCCGGACGCCGCCGACGTCGAGTTCACGGCGTACGACGGCAGCCGGTTCGGCCGGCACGGTTCCGACATCCGCATCGACGTGCGCTCGCCGCGTGCGGTGTCCTACCTGATGTCGGCGCCGGGGCAGCTCGGGCTCGCCCGCGCGTACGTCACCGGCGAGCTCGAGGTGCACGGGGACCTGTTCACCGGGCTCGACCGCCTCGCACGCCTCGGGATCCACCGGCCCTCGCTGCAGGACCAGGCACGGCTCTACCGCGCGCTCGCCCCCTTCGCGCTGAACCGCCCGCCGGTGCCGGCGGAGGAGGTCCGGCTCGGCGGCCGGCTGCACACCAAGCGCCGCGACAGCGACGCCATCTCGCACCACTACGACGTGAGCAACACCTTCTACCGCTGGGTGCTCGGGCCGTCGATGGCCTACACCTGCGCGGTGTTCCCCAAGCCCGACGCGACGCTCGAGGAGGCGCAGGAGGAGAAGTTCGACCTCGTCTGCCGCAAGCTCGGCCTCGAGCGCGGGATGCGCCTGCTCGACGTCGGCTGCGGCTGGGGCGGTCTCGCGATCCACGCCGCGAAGAACTACGGCGTCAAGGTGATCGCCGTGACGCTGTCGGAGCAGCAGGCGAGCTGGGGCCAGGAGTCGGTGGTCCGTGAGGGGCTCTCCGACCTCGTGCAGATCCGCTACCAGGACTACCGCGACGTCCCCGAGACCGGCTTCGACCGGATCTCCTCGATCGGCCTCACCGAGCACATCGGTGCCGCGAACTACCCGGCGTACTTCTCGTTCCTGCGCTCGCGCCTGAAGCCGCAGGGCCGGCTGCTGAACCACTGCATCACGCGCACCGACACCCATCAGCGCACGGCGTACAAGAGCGGCTTCATCAACCGCTACATCTTCCCCGACGGCGAGCTCGTGCCGGTGGGCAAGCTCATCGCGCCGATGGAGGACGCCGGCTGGGAGGTGCGCCACGAGGAGAACCTGCGCGAGCACTACGCGCTCACCCTCATGCACTGGTCGCGCAACCTCGAGGAGCACTGGGACGAGGCCGTCGCCGAGGTCGGCGTCGGCAAGGCACGCGTCTGGAAGCTCTACCTCGCGGCGTCGCGCCTGGGCTTCGAGCGCAACATGATCCAGCTGCACCAGGTGCTGCTCGCCAACCCCGACGAGCACGGCCAGGCCGACATCCCCCTCCGCCTCGGCTTCGACACCGCCTGACCCACCCCCAGCCCGAGAAACGCGTGATCTTGGTCAGTTGCTAGCTACCCGGCCCGGGAAGCCAGCAACTGACCAAGATCACGCCGACCTTCTGTCAGGTGAGGATGCCGGGGCCGGCGATGTCGAGGCCGCCGTCGGCGGTGATGGTGGTGCCGGAGATGTAGTCGCCGGCGGGGCTGGCGAGGAACGCGACCAGCGCGGCGACCTCGTCGGCGGCCTGCATCCGGCGTACGGGGACGATCTGGGCGAGGACGTCGGTGTCGATGCCGTACTTCGCGATCGCCTCGGTGTGCACGAAGCCGGGGGCGACGGCCACCAGGCGTACGCCGCGAGGCCCCCACTCCGCGGCCAGCGTGCGCGTGAGCGACTCGACCGCAGCACGGGCGGCGCTCGAGTGCGCCATGCCTGGGGTGCCGCGGTGCGGCGACATCGTGATGCTGACGACCTTGCCGTAGCCGTTCGGGAGCATCGAGCGCTCGGCGACGCGGGCGGTGACGTACCAGGTGGCGTCGAGGTTGAGCCGGGTGACGGCGCGGAACCCCTTGTGGTTCAACGACTCCGCGGGCGAGACGAATTGGCCGCCGGCGTTGTTGACGAGGATGTCGATGCGCTCGAAGTCGGCGAGCACGGCGTCGAGCATCGCGTCGACCTGGTCGGGCTCGCGGACGTCGCAGACGTAGCTCGACACCGAGTGGACGCCGTCGGCGATCGCCGCCATCTCGACCGTGCCCTGCAGCGACTCCTCGGTGCGGCCGACGACGGCTACGCGCGCCCCCATCGACGCGAGCAGCAGCGCGGTCGCCCGGCCGATGCCGGACCCGCCGCCGGTCACGAGCGCGGTGCGCCCGGTCAGCGACCCGGGGGCGAGGACGGCGAGGACATCGGGACGCGTGGGCACGGTCATGCCCGTGAATCTAGCGACCTCCGCCCTTCCACCGGGCAGCCCGCCGACAAGATCCACCTCCCATCACGACCGGCACCGCACATGACAGAAACGAGATCTCGTTCCCGTCATCCCGAAGAACGCGGGCACACGGAAACGAGATCCCGTTCCCGTTGTGCCGTGGGACCCGGGCGCGCGGGAACGACGTCTCGGTCCGGTCGAGACGCACAGCGGAGGCGGGCGGACGAGGACCGCGGAGGCGGGCCGCGGAGGGGGACGGCTGCGGCGGGCCAGCGGAGGCCGTCAGCGGAGGGCGTCAGCGGAGGAGGTCGACGGGACCGGGGGCGAAGGTGCGGCCGAGGACGGAGGCGGCGACGTCGAGGCCGGCCCGGGTGCCGCCGTCCATCGTCACCGCGCCGACGAGCGCCTGCACCTCGTCGGCGACCGAGCGCCGGTCGTCGGGATCGTGGGTGCGCACCAGACCGAGTCCGTGCGCGCGCTCGGCGAGGACGGCGTTGGACGTCGCGACCCGGCGCTCCTCGCTCATCTGCGCCTCGGTGGCCAGCGGGTCGTCGACGTACTGCGCGGTCGCGCAGGCCGCCTCGAGCACCGCGTTGCCGACGAGCGCGAGCCGCCGGCGCACCGGTCCCCCGGCGGCCGCGCCGGCGTACCAGGCGGGAGTGCGCGGGTCGTGGCCGCAACGGCGCGCGGCGTCCTCGTAGCGACGGTCGCCGCCGGTCTCGGGAAGGCCGTCGTGGTCGGGGAGGAGCGCGGTGCCGGGGCCGACCACCAGCCGCTGCGCGACAGCCTCGGCGGCGGCGATCCCGCAGTCGGCCCAGGCCGCGCCGATGGCGGCCTCGATGCGGTCGGCGAGGCGGTGGCGCGAGACGTCGAAGGTGCGGACGTCGGGCAGCCCGCGCCGCGCCGCGACCCGGCCGAGCGCGTGGTCGGACACCAGCGCCTGCTGCTCGCCGTTCACGAGGGCGAGGGAGGGCTCGTCCCACGGCTGCGCCCGGACCAGCCGCTCGAGCAGCACGACGTCGAGCAGCGCGTCGCCGACGTACTCCAGCCGCTGGAACAGGTGGCCGCGCGGGTCGAGGAGCGCGTCGACGTACGCGCGGTCCGGCAGGGCGAGGGCGAGCGCGTCGTCGAGGCGAGCGACGTCGAGGGCGGTCTGCCCCTCGAGCCCCGCGCGCCAGTCGTCCACGGCCGCAGCATGCCGCGGCCCGTCGTCCTTCGCAGGACGACGGGCCGGTGGCGGTGCGGCGTGCCGGTCGGGCGCTGCGGTCAGCGCACGCGGCCGACGTAGTACGCCGAGGTCCAGATCCGCTCGAGCTTCACGCGCGAGCCGGTGTGCGGCGAGTGCCAGACGTAGCCGTGGCCGGCGTAGATCGCGGCGTGGTAGACCCGGCCGCTGCTCGAGTGGAAGAAGATCAGGTCGCCGGGGACGGCCTGCTTGATCGAGATGTGCCGGCTCCAGCGGTACTGGTCGCGCGAGACGCGCGGGATCGAGATGCCGAGCTGCCCGTAGACGTACTTGGTGTAGCCCGAGCAGTCGAAGCCGGTGCGCGGGGTGGTGCCGCCGGCGCGGTACGGGATCCCGACGTAGCGCTTGGCCACGAGGATCGCGACGCGCCCGCGCAGGACCGCGTTGGCGCGGACGGCGGCGGACAGGACGACCCGACCCGTGGCGCCGACCTTGGGCATCACGAGGGCCGTGGCGGCCACCCGCGTGGTCGTGGCCGTGGTCGCGGCGCGGGGGGCGCTCGCGACGGCGGGGCTCGCGACCGAGACCGGGGCCGGGCTGGCCGAGGCGGCGGCGACGGGCAGCAGGGTCGCTGCCACGGCGAGGCCGAGGGACGCGCCGAAGCGCGCGCGTGCAGACGCCATGGATCCTCCGCGACGCCTACGAGGTGAGCTGTCGGGTTCGGACCGGGAGTTGGCCCGGCCGGTCTAGGACCGGCTTCACCCCGAGGACTCGCCTTGGTACGGCGGGCCCGGAAGTGGGTCCCCCGCTCCTGCCACGGGTGTCGGCCGCTGGGGGTGGCAGGACTCGGCGTCCACCAACGGTCCCCGCCGGGTGGCGGGTCGTGGACGACCGTAGGGCACCCGGGACGGCGATGTCACGGGTAGATCACGACCGGGTTGTTCCATACGGGGACGTACTCACCCATATGCCCCACTGCGCATCACCCGGATGCCCCCGTGACTAGCCCACCGTGCCTACCCGACCGCACCCCGTGACCCGCGCTGAAGGTGCCCCAGGCCGCCTAAGAGGCAGCCCCGGCTCCCCAAGCCATCCACAGGTGGACGGGCTGGGGAGGCCTGGCTGCCTCTTTGGCACTCTGGGGCACCTTCAACGCAACGGGGGGTCAGCCGCAGGCGGAGCCGTCGGCGCCGGAGCCGTTCCCGCGGGCGGCGGCCTGCGGGCCCATGACGACGACGCGGTCGCGCCCCTGCTCCTTGGCCAGGCGCAGGCCGCGGTCGGCGCGGTCGAGCAGGGTGTCGAGGGTGTCGTGCGTCGACAGCGTCGCCAGCCCGATCGACGCCGTGCGGTGCAGCGCCGGGCGGCCGTCCATGAGCGGGGTGGACGCCACCGCTTCGCGCAGCCGCTCGGCGAAGGCGAGGCCGCCCTCGAGGTCCGTGTCGGGCAGCAGCAGGCCGAACTCGTCGCCGCCGATGCGGGAGACGAGGTCCTCCTCGCGCATCGTCTCGCGCAGCACCCGGCCGAGCGTCCGGATCACCGACTCGCCGGCCAGGAACCCCAGGGCGGTGTTGACGCTCTTGAGCCCGTCGAGGTCCATCACGAGCATCACGAGCGGGCGGTCGTGACGGCGCGCCCGGGCGATCTCGGCCCCTGCCTGCGGTCGGAAGCCGGCGAAGGTGAGCAGGTTCGTCTTGTGATCGCGCGTCGACTCGAGCAGCCGCTCGTGGTCGCGCAGCGACGTCGCGACGACCGCGGCGAGCGGCAGCGCGAGCAGCACCGACGCCGGCCCGACCGACGTCAGCAGCACCACGCTCACGCAGCCCAGCGCGATCGCGGGGGCGTCGCGCAGCATGCCCATGCGGACCAGCCCCGGTACGTCGCCGGCGAGGTCGTCGACGCCGCGCAGGTGGCGGCGGTAGAGCACCGCCTCGACCCCCGCGAGCGTCAGGCCGGCCAGGCCGAGCTCGACGACCCGCTGCACGTCGAAGCCGACCTGGTGCACGGTGGCGAAGAGCGCGACGTAGGAGTGGAAGACGATCGCGGCGCACGCGATCGCGATGGTGCGCACGCAGGTGTTGAGCACCGTGCGCCACCGCTCGCTGCGCAGCGATGCCGCGAGGGCCACGACCGGGAACCACTCCGGACGCAGCAGGACGGCCGCGAGGATCAGCACCGCGCCGGTCGCGTCGAACGAGACGGTGCGCATCCCGCGCCCCAGCCCGAGGCGCGCCCGCGGCAGGGTCGCCGCCGCGGCCAGCAGCACGAGGACCGGGCCGAGGTCGAAGGGCACGTCGACCAGCGGTCGCGCGGAGGCGTCGGCCGACCAGAGCGCGAGGCCGAGGAGCACGACCGCACCCAGGACCAGCTCGACGTCGACCTGGGCGACCTTGTCCCGCCAGACGACGGACGGCGCCCACGCCCGTGCCTCATGCTCGTGATACATCCGCGTCTCCCCGTGCTCCGGACCCCCAGGGCTGGGACTCTGTCGGGGTCGCCGCGACCCCGCCACCAGCCGATGGTCCAGACGGATTACGCCGAACGGGGGATAGCGCTCAGTCACGTCCTCACAGACGGTGACTGATCCCCAGATCCCTTGCACCCCAAGCGATCCCGCGTGTTGATCATGGGCCGTGGGAGCGGGTTCCACCTCACCGCGGGCTCAGGTCCTGCGCTCCAGATGCCGACACCCGCGAACGCCACGAGTCTGCCCCGACGCCCACCCCTCCC
>JBGAJT010000077.1:0-12235 GCA_044224785.1 Candidatus Nanopelagicales bacterium
ATGCGGTCGGGGATTCCGACCTTGCCGACGTCGTGGAGGATGCTCGCCTGGCCGACGAGGGCGAGGAACGGGCCGTCGACCTGATCCGCGTAGGGTCCCCCGTCGGCGGCGAGGCGGCGGGCGATCGCGTCGGTCCTCGCCTTGATGCGGAGGACGTGCTCTCCCGTGTGCTGGTCCTTGTACTCGGCGAGGTCCGCGAGGATGGCGGCCTTCGGGCGCGCGCCCACGATCTGCTTCACCACGCGGCCGCCCTGGTAGAGGTTGAGGGTCGGCAGCGACATGATCCGCTCGTTCGCGCCGGTGCCGGGGTTCTCGTCGACGTTCACCTTGACGATCTCGATCTTGTCGGTGGTGCCGGCGATCTCCTCGAGCACGGGCGTGATCATCTTGCACGGCCCGCACCACTCGGCCCAGAAGTCGACGAGCACCGGCTTCTCGGACATCAGCACGTCGTCGGCGAACGTCGCGTCGGTCACGATCTTGAGGGCGCCCATGCGCGTTCCTTCCTCGAGGGTCAACAGGTCGAGCACGCCGGGGAGGGGTCCCCGTGGTCCGGCGTCCACCGTACGTCCTGGGGACGACGGCGGGCCCACCGCCTCGCGGGAGGCGGTCGGCGGAGCGGTGGGTACCGCGGTCAGACCAGGGCCTGCGCCGCGTCGTGCGTGCTGCCGGCGGCCTCGATGGCGGCCAGGAAGCGCTCGGCGTCGAGCGCGGCCTGGCAGCCGGAGCCGGCCGCGGTGATGGCCTGGCGGTAGCTGTGGTCGACGAGGTCGCCGCAGGCGAAGACGCCGGGCAGGTTCGTCCGGGTGGTGCGGCCCTCGACCAGCACGTAGCCGTTCTCGTCGAGGCCGACCTGGCCCTTGACCAGCTCCGAGCGCGGGTCGTGGCCGATGGCGACGAAGACGCCGGTGACCGGCAGCTCGCGGGTCGCGCCGTCGGTGGTGTCGCGCAGGACCAGGGTGTCGACCTTGTCGCCGCCCTTGACCTCGGCGACCTCGGAGTTCCAGGCGAACTCGATCTTGGGGTCGTTGTAGGCGCGCTCGGCCATGATCTTGCTCGCGCGCAGCTCGTCGCGGCGGTGCACGAGGGTGACCTTGTCGGCGAAGCGGGTGAGGAACGTGGCCTCCTCGACCGCCGAGTCGCCGCCGCCGATGACCGCGATCTCCTGCTGGCGGAAGAAGAACCCGTCGCAGGTCGCGCACCACGAGACGCCGTGGCCGGACAGGCGCTTCTCGCCCTCGACGCCGAGCTCGCGGTAGCCCGAGCCCATGGCGAGGATCACGGCGTGCGCCGAGTAGCTGTTGCCCTCGCCGTCGATGACGGTCTTCACGCTGCCGGTCAGGTCGACGGAGACGACGTCGTCGGTGATGAACTCGGTGCCGAAGCGCTCGGCCTGCGCGCGCAGGTTCTCCATGAGCTCGGGGCCCATGATCCCGTCGCGGAAGCCGGGGAAGTTCTCGACGTCGGTGGTGTTCATGAGCGCGCCGCCCGCGGTGACCGCGCCCTCGAACACGAGGGGGGCGAGCTGGGCGCGCGCGGCGTAGATCGCCGCCGTGTACCCGGCCGGGCCCGAGCCGATGATGATGACGTTGCGGATCTCGCTCACGGTGCCGGTCACGGGGGCCTCTCGGGGGTCGGGATGGTGCGTCGATCGCAACGATCCTAGGGCGGCGGGCATTCCGCGCTCCCCTCGCCGCGACGGCCTGGGGCGGCTGGGACGGCTGGGGCTCTGAGCGGATGCCGGGCACGGGTCGACGGTCCGGAGCGGACGCGCTGACGACGGCTGGGGAGCCTCGGCTGCGTCTAGGGCGGCCTGGGGCACCTTCAGCGGTTCAGCCGGGCAGGACGCTGGGGGCGGGGGGTCAGGGGCGGGGGACGCGCTGGAACTCGAGCACGGTGGGCTCGGGGCCGGTGCCGCAGCCGGGGGCCACGACCCAGACGTCGAGCGACGTGGTGTCGCCCTCGGTGGGCAGCACCACGATCTCGGCCGGCTTGCCGTCGTAGCTGCCCTGGTCGACGGCGACCGGCGTCGCCGCCGCGCCGCCGGTGAGCGAGTTCACGCAGACGGCCAGGGTGTTGCGGTCGGCCAGGCTGTAGGCGTTGGTGCCGGTGTCGGACGTGGTCGAGGTCTGCGGGCTGGGCGTGGCCGGCGTGGCGGTCTGGCCCGAGCTCTGCCCGGTGGCCGCCCGGGTCGCGACCTTGCCCTGGACGAGCGCGTCGACCTGGGCCGAGAGGGTCTTGGCGGAGTAGTCGAGCCCGGAGGCGTTCACCGCGGCGCCGCCCGCGGCCTCGGGTGCGGTCGAGGCCGCCCCGCCGCTCGTGCTGTCGGCGCTCAGGCCGCCGGTGCCCTTGACCAGGACGCTGCCGATGCCGACCACGACCACCACGGCGGCTGCGACCGCGAGGAGCTTGGTGAGGCCGGCGTAGGACGGACCGCGGCGCTGCTCGGCGGTCGGGAGCACCGTGACCGTGCCGCCGTGACCGGCCTGGCCGGTCCGAGCTGCCTGACCGGCACCGTCCTCGGCGTCGACGAGGGCGGCCGGGGAGTCGGGCAGCGTCGAGGCGACGCGCTCGGCGACCACCGCGGCGTTGATCCGGCGCACGACGTCGTCGGGCATCGGGACGTCCTCGGCGCGCAGGGTGCCGAGCAGCGCGCGCACGTCGGCGTCCTGCGCCGGGGTCGCGAAGGGACCCGGGGTGTCGCCCTCGGCCGGGGTGAGGTCGGCATCGGTCACGGGGTCACCTCCGGTCCTGCTCGGTCGATCGCGGCGTGGTCTGCGGGTGCGGCGGGCTCGTCGCCCACCGGAGTTCTGACGCCGCTGGGGGCCTCGGGGTTCCGCAGACCTGCCAGCGCGATCGCCAGCCGGGCGCGACCGCGCGAGCAGCGGCTCTTCACCGTGCCCTCGGGAACTCCGAGGGCGACCGCGGCGTCCGCGACCGACCAGCCCTCGACGTCGACGAGGACGATCGCGGCGCGCTGGTCGTCGGGGAGGTCGGCCAGCGCGCGCTCGATCTCCATCCGGAGCTCGAACGCGTCGAGGTCGTCGCGCGGGTCGGCGAGGCCGCGCGAGCCGGACTCGGCGTCCTCCTCGGGCAGCGGCACGGTCGGGCGCGCGCGGCGTCGGCGCATCCGGTCCAGGCAGGCGTTGACCACGATCCGGTGCAGCCACGTGGTGACGGCGGAGTCGCCGCGGAACGAGGCAGCGTTGCGGTACGCCGAGACCATCGCGTCCTGCAGCGCGTCGGAGGCGTCCTCCGGGTCGGCGGTGGTGCGCAGCGCGACCGACCACAGCCGGTCCTGGTGGCGGCGGACCAGCTCGCCGAACGCGTCGGGGTCGCCGGCCACGTGGGCGGCGAGCAGCGCCGCGTCGTCGGGGCGGGCATGGTCGGGGCGGGCGTCGTCGGGCCGACCGTCGTCGGTCCCCTCGACGGCGGCGCCGTCCCCCAGCTCGTTCCCCATGGCGGCGCCAGCCTACGGCCGCGCAGGTCACGGCCCGGTCGCGCGCGACGCGACCGCCGCCCGGACGGACCTACCCTGGGCGCGTGGATCCCGTGACCGCCGTCATCACCGGCCTCGGCCTCGCCGGTGCCGCGGGGCTCAACGCCTACGTGCCGCTGCTCGTGGTCGGGCTGCTCGGCCGGCTCGGGGTGCTGCACCTGTCGGCGCCGTACGACTCGCTCTCCGACACCCCGGTCCTCATCGTCCTCGGCGTGCTCTTCGCGATCGAGTTCCTGGCCGACAAGGTGCCGGGGGTCGACTCGGTGAACGACGTCGTGCAGACGGTGGTGCGGCCGGCCGCCGGTGCGGTCCTCATGGCCGGCAGCCTCGGGATCGGCACCGACCTCCCGCCCTGGGTGGGGGTCGTCGCGGGCATCATCACCGCCGGCGGGATCCACGCCACCAAGGCCGCGGCGCGGCCGGTGGTCAACGTCTCGACCGCCGGCGTCGGCGGCCCGGTCGTGAGCCTGATCGAGGACGCCGTGTCGCTCGCGGCGAGCCTGCTCGCCGTGCTGGCACCGCTGCTGCTGATCGTGTTCGTCGCCGGCCTGGTCTGGTGGCTGCGACGGATGTGGGTGCGCCGACGAGAGTCGCGCGCGCTGCGCGGTGGTGCGGCCGAGATCGGACCGGGGTCGGTCAGCCCAGGACCTTGATGTCGGCGACGCCGCCCTGGTAGCGGCCGTCGACGAGCGGCAGGCCCGTGATCCAGACGACGAGGTAGCGCGTCGTGACCGGGCGCGGCACGCGCAGCGGGAGCACGGTGCCGGCGTTCTGCACCTGCGCGAGGGTCGTGTAGGTCGTGGGGTCGGTGCTCGGGTCGTCGGTGGCGAGCACCTCGAGCGACGTCCCGACGCCGAGCAGCCGCAGCTGGACGCCGTCGACGGGCCGAGGTGCTCCGAGGTCGACCAGCAGTCCGACGCCGGCCTTGCCGGAGAGGTTGGCCCGCTTGTAGGAGACCGTCTTCCACGCGCTGACCGGGTCGTTGTCGACGGCCAGCGGGGCGAGGTCGGGGTTCTCCTGCTTGTTGCCCAGGGGGTCGAAGTCGCGCACGGAGACGATCGGCAGCAGCGTGTCGCCGGTGGGGCGGGTGGCCGGCGCGGTCGCGCTCGGGGTGGGGGTCGGCGTCGCGGTCGCGGCCCGGGGCACGACCAGCGGGCTGCCGCCGTAGCCGCGGATCAGGCTGACGCCGAGCCCGGCGAGCCCGACGGCCGCGAGCACGGCCACGACCACCGCGGAGACGCGCACGGCCGGGCGGACCCACGACGTCCGCGCGGGCGGCGCGGGCGCGGAGACGAGGGAGGCGGCCAGCGCGGCCTCGACGTCGGCGACGGCCGTGTAGTGCCCGAGGCCCTTGGGCGGCTGCGAGGTCTGCACCGCGCGGGCCGCGATCTCGTCGAGGTCGGACGGGATGTCGGCCACGACGCGGCTCGGCCAGGGGATGCGGCCCCCGCCGACCGCGGGCACGCCGGGGAGGTGCTCGGCGTCGAGGTCGCCGGGCCAGCGCCCGGTGAGGCCGGCGTAGAGCACGGCGCCGACGCCGTGGACGTCGGCGAGCACCGGGTCGATGCCGAGCTCGGCGCCGTGCAGGGCCTGGTCGACGGCGAGGCCGCGGACCCGGACCTCGCCGGCGTCGGTGACGATGATCGCGTTGGGGCGCACCCGGCCGTGGGTGACGCCGACGGACTCGGCCACCGCGAGGAAGCGGGCGACCTCGAGGGCGAGGGCCGCCGCCTCGCGCGGCGGGAGCGGCTCGCCCTGCCGGGCAGCGAGGTAGTCGCCGAAGGCCGTGCCGCGCAACCACTCCGAGACGACGACGAGCTGGCCGGAGTCGGCGTCCTCGACGATGTCGAGCACGGCGACGGCCCGTCGGTCGGCGACGCGGGAGGCGCGGACGGCGGCGTCGCGCAGCAGCGGGGCGACCGGGGAGTCCAGTGGCGCGAAGCGCAGGCTGACCGCCCGGGCGAGGCGCTCGTCGGTCGCGTGCCAGACCGTCGTCTCGGCCGTGTCGCCGACGCGGTCGACGAGCCGGTACCGCCCGAGGACGACGTCGTCGGGGCAGGGAGCCCCGCCCGCGCGCGTCGTCGCCGTGTCGGTCACCCGTCCAGGGTAGGTGCGGGATCGCGTACATGCGGCACCGGCGCGTCGGGATGGGCCGACCGTGACCTGCGACGACGCTCCGTGAGGGCCTCCGGCGTACCGCTCCGCGGGACGTCCCACCCCACCCGACCCGGCTCGTCGACCCGGCCCCTTGCGCTCGACGACTGCCTGAGCAATACTGAACTACATGGTTCAGTATGACGTGATCGACCTCGACGCCTCGTTCGCCGCCCTGGCCGACGGCACGCGCCGCGGCGTCCTGGAGCAGCTCGGGCGGTCCGAGCGCTCGATCACCGACCTGGCCCAGCGGTTCGGCATGACGCTCACCGGCATGCGCAAGCACGTCGGCGTCCTCGAGGCGGCCGGTCTGGTCACCACGGAGAAGGTCGGCCGGGTGCGCACGTGCCGGATCGGCGCGGGCCGCCTCGACGAGGTGGCGGCGTGGATCGGCTCCTACCAGCAGCGGTGGGACGCGCGGTTCGACGAGCTGGACAAGGTCGTGGCAGAGCTCACGCAGGAGGAGGAACGGGATGGACGCCCACAGCACTGAGAGCACGGCGGCCGGCACGACGACGGTGGAGCGGAGGTCGGACCGGGAGGTCGTCGTCACACGCTGGTTCGACGCACCTGCGCGCCTGGTGTTCGAGGCCTGGTCGCGGCCCGAGCTGTTCCAGCGCTGGTGGGTGCCGCGCTCGATGGGCATGGCGCTGCACGCCTGCGAGATGGACGTGCGCACCGGGGGCACCTACCGGCTGAGCTTCGGCGGGGGCATGGACTTCTTCGGCCGCTACGTCGAGGTCGTGCCGCCGTCGCGCATCGTCTGGACGAACGAGGAGGGCGACGAGGGCGGATCGGTGACCACCGTGACCCTCGAGGAGCACGACGGCCGCACGCTCCTGGTGATGAGCGAGCTCTTCCCCTCGGCCGAGGCTCTCGAGGCCGACGGCGGCGGTGCCGCGGAGGCGAGCCGGGAGACCTTCACCCAGCTCGACGAGCTGCTCACCACCCTGCACTGACCGCCGTCGCCGAGCGGCGTCGGTGGGTGCTCAGCGCGGTCTCAACGCCGCGCTCAGCGCCCGTCGACGTCGGCCCGGAGTTGGTGGGTGCTCAGCGCGGTCTCTACGCCGCGCTCAGCGCCCGTCGACGTCGGGCCGGGCGGTAGGCCGCGGGTACCACCCACGAGCTGGGACCGCCGTCGTCTCGACGGGGAGGACCAGGGGTCGGTCAGACGGGGCGGACGGCGCCGATGAGGCCGTTGAGGTAGACCTTGGCGACGCGGACGTGGTCGCCGGTGTGCGGGCTGTGGATCATGAGCCCGTGGCCGATGTAGAGCGCCACGTGGTGGATCGAGCCCGGGTTGCTGGTGTTGTTGGCCCAGAAGAGCAGATCGCCGGGGCGCAGGTCGGCCAGCGCGACGTGGGTGCCGATCTTCCACTGCTCGCGCGAGGTGCGCGGCAGGTGCCGGCCGGCCGCGCTGAAGATGCGGACCATGAGGCTCGAGCAGTCGAAACCGACGGTGCTCGTGGCGCGGCAGGCCCCGTCGTCGCCGCGACCGTCGTCGGGTGCCGAGCTCGAGCACCAGCCGGTCGACGGCCCGTTCACGCCGCCACCGCCGGCGGAGTAGGGCGTGCCGAGCCAGCGCTTGGCGTCGGTGATGGCGCCCACGGCGTACGGCGTCGCCGGGGCGGCGGTCGCCTCCGCGATGGCGCGGTCGACGGCCGCGATCGAGTCGGCGGGCACCGGCTCCGAGCCCCAGGGTGCCGTGCCGAGCGCGGTGGCGGCCGACGCGGCAGCCGCGGCCTCCGCCTGACGGCGCTCCTCGTCGACGAGGCGCAGGACGGTGGCATCGGCCGACGCGAGCGCGGCGTTCGCCTGCGCCTGCAGCGCGCGGGCCTTGTTGGCCGCGGCGGCCTTCTTGTCCTCGAGCACGCGGCGGCGGGCGGCGAGGACGGCGAGGTCGGAGCGGGTCAGCTGGGCGCTCGTCACGGCCTGCTGGGAGGCGGCGGTCGCGATGATCTGGCCGTCGACGACGGCGCTGACCGACGCCATCCGGTCGAGGACGTCGGAGATGTCCTGGCCCGAGAGCACGCTGGCGTAGAGCGCGGTCGGGCCGCCGCTCATGTACATCTGCGCGGCGACGTCGTCGGTGTGCGCCTTCTCGGCGGCGGCCGCGAGGGTCGCGTCGTCGACGCCCTGCTCCGCGACGATCAGCTGGGTGACCACCGCGTCGAGCTGCTGGTTGGCCTCGCCGTAGTCCTCGGTCGCGGCCTCGACCTCGGCCTGCAGCCGGTCGACCGTGACGCGCAGCGCGGCGGCCTTCGCGCGGGCGCTGCGCAGGTCGGTGTCGGCACTGGCCGGCGTGGACGCGCCGAGGGTCGCGACAGCGAGCCCGACGGCGGCCAGAGCCGCCGTCGCGGCCGCAGCGCGACGTCCCCAGAGAGCCATGACCGTCCCCTAGGCCAGCGGGTCCGCGACGCTGGCCGTGGCGTCGGCGACGGTGTAGTCCTTCACCCGCGGGACGTGGTCGGCGATGATCGCGTTCGCCTCGCGTCGCAGCTCGACGGTGACGGTGTGGTCCGGCCCGGTCGAGAAGCCCGAGCGCACGAGGGTGTCGCCGTTCTCCTGGGCGAACGCGAGCGCCGCGGCGTACGCCGCCTGCGGGGTGCCGTACGCGCGATAGGCGTCGTGCCCGGCCTGGGCGGCCTGCTGGGCGTGGTCGCGCAGGGTCAGCTGCGTCGTGGTCACCGAGATGGCGTCGTAGCCGATGGCCCCCACGACGGCGAGGAACAGCAGCATCTTGGCGAGGGTGCCCACGACGACGACGCCGAGGTCGCCCTCGAAGCGGGACGGGTCGGTCGACAGCGCTGCCACGGTGAGGGTGTCGACCCGGCGAGAGCCGCGCTTGAGCATTCCGGAGCAGCGGTCGGATGCCGTGTCACACTCCCGGCCCAGCGTCGACGCGGGCGCGCACCGGTCCGCAGGGCCGGTCGGGTGCCGTGCCCGCCGGGCGGGGCGCCCGGGAGCACGGGTCGGGCGGGCCGGGCCGGCGGGTCAGCGGCCGACGGGCAGCCGGCGCCGGACCATCGCCAGCATCTCGGTGACCTCGCCGATGCGCAGCGCTCGGGCCGCGCCGAGGAACACCGCCAGGCCGAGCAGCCCGACGACCACCACGTCGAGGAGGGCCAGCACCTTGCTGCCCGACTCGGCCATCCCCGAGAGCGGCAGCTGGGCGAGCTCCATGACCACGAACATGAGCAGCCCGGCGGCGAGCATCCGGGCGATCGGGCCGACGGTGCGCCGGGTCGGGAGCCCGCCGATCTGCCGGGAGAGGACCCGCCACGCCACGACCAGGGTGATCCAGTACGCCGCGACGTAGCCGAGCGCCAGCGCCCCGAGCGCCCACGGGCCGTCGACGCGGTCGGCCACCGCCGCGTAGAGCGGCACGGCGATCGCGAGGTTGAGGGCGTTGAGGACGATCGCCATGAAGAACGCGGTGCGGGTGCGCTCGACGGCGTACCAGCCGCGCAGGATCACGTAGTAGAGCGTGAAGGGCAGCATGCCGAGCGCGAAGACCTCGGCCACCCGGCCGGTCGCGACCGCCGACTGCACCGAGGTGTTGCCCCACTGGAAGAGCAGGATTCCCGCGGCGGTGCCGAGGGTGATGAGGCCGACGGCCGCCGGGACGATGAGGGCCGACGCCTGCCGCATGCCCGAGGAGATGTCGGCGGCGAGGTCGCCGAACGCGCGGTCGTGCGCTGCGCGGCTCATCCGCGGCAGCAGGGCGGCGACGAGCGACACCGTGATGACCGAGTGCGGCAGCACGAACATCAGGTGGGCGTTGGTGTAGACGGTGAGACCCGCGGGGGTGGCGCCGACGTCGGCCGAGGTCGCGTTGACGCCGGTGGCCAGGCGCACGATGACGGCGTACGCCGCCTGGTTCACCAGCACCAGCCCGATCGTCCAGAACGCGAGGCTGCCGGCCTGCCCGAGGCCCACCCCGCGCCAGCGCAGGCTCGGTCGCCAGTGGTAGCTCGCGCGCCGCAGCACCGGGATGAGGACGAGCGCCTGCGCGACGACGCCGAGCGTCGTGCCGATGCCGAGCAGCGCCACCTGGTCGGGGTCGAGCTGGCCGTCGGCCGCGGCCGCCTTGCCGCCGGCGACGTACATGAAGAGCACGAAGGTCGCGATGGCCACGATGTTGTTGACCACGGGCGCGAACATCGGGGCGCCGAAGTGGCCGCGCGCGTTGAGGACCTGCGACAGCATCGTGTAGACGCCGTAGAAGAAGATCTGCGGCAGGCAGAACCGCGCGAACGCCGTCGCGAGCGAGAGCTGCTCGGGCGTGTACTTCGGCGTCGCGTAGATGCCGACGATCCACGGCGCCGCGATCACGGCGATGACCGTGACGACGAGCAGCAGCGTGCTCACCAGGGTGATGAGGCTGTGCGCGTAGCCGTCGCCGCCGTCGGCGTCGTCCTTCATGTGGCGGACGAGCTGCGGGATGAACACCGCGTTCAGCGCGCCGCCGATGATGAGTATGTAGACGACGTTGGGCAGCGTGTTGCCCAGGTTGAACGCGTCGGCGACGACGCCCGCGCCGAGCGCCGCGGCGAGGACCATGCCGCGCAGCACGCCGCCGAAGCGCGAGAGCACCGTGCCGACGCCCATGACGACGCTGGAGCGCAGGACGCTGCTGCGCGCGGTCGCGCCGCCGGCCGCCGGCTCGGAGCCGAGCGCGGCGGACGGGTCGGTGGACAGGTCGCCGGCGAGCTCCTCGCCGAGCGACTCCTCGAGCTCGTCGCCGTCGAGGGCGTCGACCGCGAGCGGCTCGATCGGGTCGGGGGATCCGTCAGGGCGCTGGGGACCGCCGGGGGTCGGCGGCGTGCCCTGCTCAGGCATCCGCGCTCCCCTCCGTGGTCCGGCGCCGTCGGACGAAGTTGATGCCGAGCAGCACCACGAGGATGCCGAACAGGCCGCCCACCACCCACTGCGCCGCGCGGGCGTAGGCCGCCGAGCGCACCTGGGTGGCGACCGGCTCGCCGAAGGGCGCGCCCTCCGGCGTCAGCAGCGTGATGGCGACGTCGACCGAGCCGGTGCCGACCACGCGGGCGGCGACCTCCACGGTCTGCTTCTGCCCGGGCGCCACGGTCACGGCGGGGATGTCGTCGGCCTCGAAGCGGGTGGTCGGCGTGCCGGTGAGGCGGACGCCGACGCGGGCCGGCCGGTCGAGGTCGTTGGCGATGGTGATCGGGATGGTGCCCTCGTCGCCGGGCAGCGTGACCGGTGCCTTGCTGATCACGCGGACGGCGGCGGTCTGGGTGTCGATGCTGCGGGCCGCGGACGCGACCAGGCGGCGCCCGCCCGAGGGATCCGTGCGCCAGGCCGCCGACTCGGCGCGGGTGAGCGCCTCCTCGAGGTCGCCGGTGGTGGGGCGCCCGCCGGAGGAGCCCGCGGCGTCGGGGGCGACCGAGCGCAGCGCGGCCAGGGCCGTGCGCTCGCGGCCGACGAGGCGTAGGTAGGCCTGCGGCAGCTCGGCGGCCCGCGCGCTGTCGGGGTAGTCGGTGCGGGCGCGCGGGACGTCGCTGGCCGGGGCGGCGAGCAGCGCCGAGAGCTGCTCGGGCCGCGACCACGGCGAGCTCGACGTCGAGGTCACGAGGTCGCGGGTGGCTGCGCCGTACGCGCGCCACGTCCCGGTCGGGGCGATCACCAGCGTGCGCGGTGTGTTCGGCAGCTCGAGCGTGGTCATCGCGATCTCGGCGAGCGCCTGCTGCCGCTGCTCGATCGGGGTCGGCGGCGCGGCGTTCCCGACCCGCACGGGGGCCGCCGACAGGGCCGAGACGGCCGGGTCGCTGACCACCGCGCGCAGCGGCGAGCCGCCGCTGCCGAGGTCGACCGAGCCGCTCGGGGTGTAGGGCACGACGGGGTTCGGGGGCAGCGCCGCGGCGGTGAGCACCACGGCGCGGACGCCGGAGGCCCGCAGGACGTCGAGCGTGCCGTCGTCGGCCAGCTGCTGCGGCGGCCACGACAGCCCCGACTCGACCGGTCGCCCGAGCAGCCGCGAGGGCAGGTCGCGCTCGGTGGTCCCGGCGAGGGCGATGTCGACGTCGAGGCCGGCCCGGTGCAGGGCGACGACGTCGGGCGAGGCGTACGCCGCGGCGGTGACCTCGGCGCCGGTGGTGAGGCGGGTCAACCGGGCCAGCCACGCGGCCGCGTCGTCCCCTCCCGTTCCCTTCGTGCGCGCACCGGTCGGCGACACGACCTCGTAGCCGTCGGTCATGTCCTGCAGCGACTGCAGCAGCGCGGGGTCGACCACCCAGCTCACCGAGCTCGGGGCGTCCTCGGCGGCGTCGAGGATGCGGGTCAGCCGGCCCTTCTCGCCGACCTCGGCCGCGAGGTGGTCGTCGAGGAAGAGCCCGTCGGCGGTCCGCGACGGCGCGGAGGTCAGCGGGAAGAGCCAGAGGACCGGGGTCGGCTGCACCTGCCCGGCCACCGGGAACCACGGCAGGAACGTGCGGGTCAACCCGGTCTGCACCGGACCCTGGCCGTCGTCGGCGGCGGCGCCGCGCGACTCGACCGCCCGCCCCCCGCCCCCCGGGCGCGCCGCCGGCGGCCGCCCGGCGGCGGGCCGGGCCGCCCGCC
>JBGAJT010000078.1:0-250 GCA_044224785.1 Candidatus Nanopelagicales bacterium
CGTCGCTCGGCGGCCAGCTCGGCCGGGCCTTCGAGTGGGAGGCGCTCGAGGAGCGGCAGCGCGCCGACCGCAGGCGGCTCGAGGAGCTGCTCGCGCAGCGCACCGAGGACGTCAACGCGCTGAAACGCGAGAACCGCATCGCCGACGACGCGCGGTCGGCCTACCTCGCCTACCTCGGGCACGAGGCCGACGACGCGCTCGCCGGGCTGCGTGCGCTCGCCGACCGTGACGACGCCTCCGACGAGGCGCG
>JBGAJT010000078.1:260-12130 GCA_044224785.1 Candidatus Nanopelagicales bacterium
GTCGCTCGCGTTCGTCGACCACCTCGAGCGCACGTACGGCGAGCGCGTGCTCTACGAACTCGTCGTCGGGTGCAAGTCCGGCGCGACCGTCGACGCGACGTTCCAGAGCCGCACCGCCGTCGCGCTCGACGCGCTGGTCGAGGGCATCGTCGGCCCCTACGCCGCGGGCCATGTGCCGGTCGTGCCGCACGCCGAGCGGCTCGGTCCCGACTTCGTCACGTCGCTGCAGACGTCGCTGGTCCTCCGCGCCGCCCACGCCCTGGTCGACAACGCCCTCGCGCACTCGGGGACCGACCGGGTCGAGGTCGGCATCGACGCCTCGCCCGACACCCTCGTGATCGAGGTGCGCGACCACGGCGTCGGCTACACCTGGCCCGGCAACGGCACGCTGCCGCAGGGCGGGTCCGGCCTCGCGCAGACGGCGCGGCTCACCTCGGCGCTCGGCGGCTCGCTCGACGTCAGCGAGCACACCGACGGCGGCACGTGCGCGCAGCTGCGGATCGCGGCGCGTTCCGGCGGCACCGCCGCGTGGGTCGCTCGCAGTACGCGCGTCCTGTTCGTCGACGACAACGAGATCAACCGGCGGCTCGCCGGCGCGATGCTCGGGAAGATCGGGCTCGACACCGACGTCGTCGACGGCGGCCAGGCCGCGCTCGACGCGATGGAGCGCTCGGCCTACGGGCTCGTCCTGATGGACGTCCAGATGCCCGGCATCGACGGTCGCGAGACCACGCGCCGCTGGCGCGCCGGCACCGGTGGCGCCACCCCCACCGACGTACCGATCGTGGCCCTCACGGCGCACGTGGGGCAGTCCGAGCGCGACTCCTGCCGCGACGCCGGCATGACCGACTACCTGAGCAAGCCGTTCGGGATCGACGCGCTCGCGGAGATGGCGCGCACCTACCTCGACCCGCGCCACGGCGACGCGGTCTGACCGAGCTGACCCGGGCTGCGGCGCCGGTGCCTCAGGCGGTCGGCGGCGTCGCGAGGTAGTCGTGCATGGCGGTCTCGGTACGCCGGGTGACGGCCTCGAGGTCGTCGACGAGCGGCACGGCGTCGCCCATCCGCTCCTCGAGGGCCGCGGCCTGCACGAGCTTGGAGGCGCGCGAGACGCCGACGGCGCCGAGCATTGCGGCGGGGGAGCCCAGTGCGTGCGCGGCGGAGCGGAGCTCCTGCCCGTCGCCGCCGAGCAGCGCGACGCGGATGGCCGCGAGCCGGTCGGGGACCTCATCGAGGAAGGTGCGGACGGCCTCGCGCACGAGGTCGACGTCACCGATCTCGTCGACGAGCGTCGCGAGCCGCTGGAGGTCCAGGAGCTCGTCGGCGGAGTCGGTCATGCGCGCAGTCCTTCCGTCGGTCGGTCCAGTGTCCCGGTCGGCGCGCTGCGAAGGGAAGCCGAGTGAGGAACCGGTGAGGGCGCCGAGAGAGCCCGCCGCGGGCGTGGCCGCCTACGATGACGCCGTGAGCGCCGCGCCCGGACCCGCCGCGCCCGTGCCGCTCCGTGCCGCGCGGGGCGTGGTCGTCGCCGCGGTCGGTCTCCTCCTCGCCGTCGCGGGCCACGTGGTCGGGGGCGGAGACACCGCGCCCGGGGCCCTCGGGATCCCGGTCGCCGGGCTCGTCGTCGCGGCGTGCATCCTCGCCTCGTCCCGCTCGTGGACCCCGGCCCGGCTGCTGACCGCCCTCGCCGGCGTCCAGGTCCTCGTCCACGGCTCGCTGCTCCTCGGCGCACCGTCCGGGACCGTCGACCCGCGCCTCGCGTCCGTGGCCGCGACGCACGCCGGGCACGCGCACGACCACGCGGCCGCGCTCACGCCGGGGATGCTCGTCGCGCACGTCGTCGCCGTGGTCCTGGCGGCGCTTGTCCTCGCGCGCGTCGACGTCGCCGTCGTCGTCCTCTGGCACCTCGCCCGCCGCCTGCTCCTCCCGGCGCTCCCGACCGCGCTGCCCCTGCCCGGCGCCCCGGCCGCTCCCGTCGACTCGCTGCTGCGCCCGGCGCACGCGGTGCTGCTCGCCGCAGCAGCCAGCCGTCGCGGGCCACCGCTCGGCCTCCGCTGCGCCTGACCGACGGTCCGGCGCGCCCTCGCGCCCCGTCCCGTCCTGGTCAGGAGAACCCATGCACGTCCCTCGTCCCACCGCCCTGCGCGCACTCGCCGCGGTCGCCCTCGTCACCGCTGCGGGTCTGCTCGCCGCGCCGCCCGCCTCCGCCCACAACGTGGTCGTGAGCACCGTCCCCGCCTCCGGCAGCACCGTCACCGAGCTGCCGTCCGAGGTCGTCCTCAACTTCGAGGAGCCCCCGATCGCCGGCGGCACCTCGATCGTCGTCCGCGACCCCGGCGGCGAGGTCGTCACCTCGGGCGCGACCTCGCTCAGCGGCGACTCCGCCACGGTCGAGCTTCAGCCGCTCACGCTCCCCGGCACGTACGCCGTCACCTACCGCAGCGCGTCCGACGACGGCCACACGATCACCGGCTCGTTCGTGTTCACGGTCCCCGGCTCGCTGCTGCCCGACGCGACGCCGATCGACGCGCCGACGCCGACACCGACGGACTCCGCCGCCAGCCCGGCCGCGAGCTCGTCCCCCTCGCCGTCGGCCTCGACGAGCGACGCCTCGAGCGGCTCGGGCGGCAGCGCGCTCCCGTGGCTGCTCGGCGGGCTCGCCGTGGTGGTCGTCGCGGGAGCTGTCGTCGCCCTCGTACGCCGACGGTCCGCGTGACCGCTCCCGCCGTCGCGCCCCGGGCGCAGCTCGTCCGCGAGCTGCGCCCGGGACCGCTGCTGCTCGGCTCGACCGTCATCGCCCTCGTGGTGATGGCGCTGTGCCTGTGGGCCGGCGACGGCCGCCCGGCCGCCGCGGCCGAGGGCCTGCCCGACGCCGGCCCGCTCACCGGCTGGGGCCTCCCGGTCGTGCGCACCCTCGCCGATCTCGCCGGCATCCTCACCGTGGGCCTGCTCCTGGCCGGCGGGCTGCTCGTGCCGGCCCGCGAGGGGGTGCTGCGCGGCCCGCGGCTGCGCTGGACGAGGGCGGCCCGCTGGTCGGCGCTCGTGTGGGCCGGCGCGGTGGTGGTCGAGGTCGTCCTCACCCTGTCGAACGTGCTCGCCTCGCCGGTGCCCGAGGTCCTCGACCCGGCGCTGCTGTGGAGCTTCGTCCGCGACATCGAGATCGGCCGCTCGCTGCTGGTTCAGGCCGTGCTCGCGCTGACCGTCGGGGTCGCGGCGTACGCCGTGCGCACCACGACCGGTGCGGCCCTCGCGTGCCTGCTCGCCCTCACCGCGCTGCTGCCGCCGACCCTGTCGAGCCACTCCGGCACGTCGCCCGACCACACCGTGGCGGTCTCCGGGCTCGCCATCCACGTCCTCGCGCTGAGCCTGTGGTGCGGCGGCCTCGCGGCCCTCGTCCTGCTCGGGACCGCCGACCGCCGTCCGCTCGCCGTCGCGGTCGCGCGCTTCAGCCCGCTCGCCGTCTGGACCGCCGTCGCCGTCGCCCTGAGCGGTCTGCTCTCGGCGTGGGTGCGGCTCTCGGGCGCCGGCGACCTGCTCACGACGTCGTACGGCCGCCTCGTGCTGCTCAAGGTGCTGCTGCTGGCCGTGATCGCGGGCATCGGGTTCTGGCACCGGCGCGCCACGGTCCCGCGCCTGCAGTCCGACCCGAGCCGACTGCTGTTCGTGCGGGTGGCCGCCGTCGAGGTGCTCGTCATGGCCGCCACGGTCGGCGTCGCCGTCGCGCTCTCGCGCACGCCGCCGCCCGTCAGCGGCGCCGTCCCGGTCTCGTCGCTCACGCCCGCGCAGGTGATCCTCGGCTTCCCGCTGCCGCCGGAGCTCACCGTCGCGAACCTGCTCTGGGGCCAGGCGCGCGCCGACGCGCTGTGGCTGCTCGTCTGCCTGCTGATGCTCGGGCTCTACCTCGTCGGCGTCCGCACGGTGCGGCGCGCCGGGGGCACCTGGTCGTGGGGCCGTACGACCTCGTGGCTCGTCGGGGTCGCGCTGCTCGCGGTGTGCACGGTGTCGGGCGTCGCGACGTACGGCCACGTGCTGTTCAGCGTGCACATGACCCAGCACATGGTGCTGAGCATGGTGACGCCGATCTTCCTGGTGCTCGCCGCGCCGATCAGCCTCGCGCTCGAGGCGCTGCCGCGCGACCCCGCACGCGTCGGGCCGCGGGAGTGGCTCGAGCGGTTCGTCGCCTCGCGGTTCGTGGCGGTCGCGACCAACCCGCTCGTCGCGTCGGCGCTGTTCCTCGCCGGCTTCTACCTGATCTACCTGACGCCGGTGTTCCCGTGGCTGATGTCGAGCCACTGGGGCCACATCGGGATGAACGCCGGGTTCCTGCTCGTCGGCGTCCTGTTCTACTGGGTGATGATCGGCATCGACCCGGGACCGAAGCGCCCGCCGTTCGTGGCGCGCTTCGTGATCATGGTGATCGTCATGGCGCTGCACTCGTTCTTCGCCGTCGTGATGATGTCGACGACGTCGGTGATCGCGGAGGCGTTCTACACCTCGCTCGGCCGGCCCTACGCGCTCGACCTGCTCGCCGACCAGCACGTCGGCGCCATGATCGGCTGGGGCTCGGGCGACATCCCGATGATCATCGTGATGGGCGCGATGTTCGTGCAGTGGGTGCGCGCCGACGAGCGCGACGCGCGCAGCAGCGACCAGGCCCAGGACGAGGCGGCGCTCACGGGGCAGGGGACCGACGAGCTCGCCGACTACAACGCCTACCTGTCCGAGCTCGCCCGGCGCAGCCGCGGACGCGACTGACGCGCGGCGTCACTCCTTGTCGAGGACGAGGACCGTGACGAGGCCCCAGGCGATGAGCGCGACGGTGATGATCACGACCGGGAGGACCCAGCCGCCGCCCATGAGGGAGAAGATCCAGCCGAACACGCCGGCGCAGATCAGGACGACGACGGCCGCCGCCAGCGGGTGGACGGGGTGCCCCTCGTGCTCGCTCATGGGAGCAGGGTAGCGCCCTCGTCGGGCTCGGCTCCCGGGGGCCAGGCCACCATCGCGCGGGCCAGATCGCGCAGCTCGGCCTCCGGGTCGTCGGTGATCCCGGTGTGCACGGCCGACGGCTGGACGACGGTGCTGCGCGGCGCGACCAGCCAGCGGAACCGGTCGCCCGGGCTCCGCCGGCCGCTGTGCCCGGCCTCGGGCGACCCGGCGCACAGGTCGACCACGGCGTCGAGGTGCAGGCGCACGGCGTCGACGTCGAGGTCGGGCGCGAGGGCGACGGCGCGCGAGAGGTCGTCGCTGATCCAGACGCCGAGGTAGTCCAGCGCCCGGCAGTAGACGACGACGCCGACGTTGACCTGCTCGCCCCGCTCGACGCGGGGGACCACCCGCAGGACGGCCCACTCATAGGTCTGCGACACGGGCCACCTCCACCGGGTCGAGCCACACCTCGGGCTGGTCGAGCCGCGCCAGCAGGACCTCGGCGTACGCCGCGCGCACGTCGTCGGGGCCCTCGAACCCCGGCTCGCCGAGCAGCCACTCGTCGGGCACGCACGCGAGCGCCTCGGCCAGCGCGTGCGGGACCAGCGGCGCGAGCTCCTCGTGCACCGGGCGCAGCGGGCCGGACGCGCGCAGCAGCACGTGCCCCTCGGCGGCCGGGTAGGGCTTGGCCGCCGCGGACGCGCGGTTGGCCCAGTCGTGGTGGAAGTACAGGGCCGCGCCGTGGTCGATGAGCCACGGGTCGCCGTGCCAGCGCAGCAGGTTGGGGTTGCGCCAGGAGCGGTCGACGTTGAGAACGAGCCCGTCGAACCACACGACCTGCGCGGCCAGCCCGGGATCGACGCCGTCGGGCCGCTCGATGCCCAGCGCTCCGGGCAGGAAGTCCATGCCGAGGTTGGTGCCGTGGCTGGCCCGCAGCAGGTCCTGCACCTCCTCGTCGGGCTCGGCGCTGGCGAGGGAGGCGTCGAGCACGACGACGACGAGCTCGGGCACCGGGAGCCCGAGGCGCCGCGCGGTCTCGCCCACGACCACCTCGGCCACGAGCGCCTTGCGGCCCTGCCCGGCTCCGCGGAACTTCACCACGTAGGTGCCGAGGTCGTCGGCCTCGACCACCCCGGGGAGCGACCCGCCCTCGCGCAGGGCCAGCACGTAGCGCAGCGCGCGCACCTCGCGCAGGGTCGGGGTGGGGTCGACGTCGGTCACGGGGGAAACCTAGCCGGGTCGGCGGATCCGGCTGGGGGCGGAATACCTCGTCGTCGACTGTCGGTTGTCCCCGGCAGACTCGGTGAGGCAACCCTCACTTACCCCGACGAGAGGTTCTCCGCATGTCCTCCCCCTCCGACCCGAGCGCGTCCGTCGCCCTCGACGCGCCCCGCGAGGACTGGCCGCTCAGCGCCGCCGGCATCCCGCTCGACCCGATGCGCTGGCGCGCCCTGTTCGTGATCGGCATGGCCTCGCTCATGGCCGTCCTCGACGCGTCGATCGTCAACCTCGCGCTGCCCTCGGCCAAGGCCGCGCTCGGCATCAGCGACGCCGACCAGCAGTGGGTCGTCACGGCCTACGCGCTGTCCTTCGGCGGCCTGCTCCTCCTCGGCGGCCGCATCGCCGACTACGCCGGCCGCAAGCGCACCTTCATCATCGGTCTGCTCGGCTTCGCCGCGGCGTCCGCGCTCGGCGGCGTCGCCCCCGACGCGATCTGGCTCTTCGGCGCCCGCGCCCTGCAGGGCGCCTTCGCCGCGCTGCTCGCCCCCGCGGCCCTGTCGCTGATCACCGTCACGTTCCACGACCCGAAGGAGCGCGCCCGCGCGTTCGGCGTCTACGGCGCGATCTCCGGCGGCGGCGCCGCCCTCGGCCTGCTGCTCGGCGGCGTCCTCACCGAGTACCTGTCGTGGCGCTGGTGCCTGCTCGTCAACGTGCCGATCGCGATCCTCGCGGCGCTGCTCGCCATCGGGAACGTCCGCGAGAGCAAGGCCGACGGCGTCGCCCGCTACGACATCGGCGGCGCGGTCACGGCGACCGTCGGCCTCGTGGCGCTGGTCTACGGCTTCACCAAGGCCGCGCCGCACGGGCTGGCCGACTCGGCTCACTGGACCGACCCGTCGACCCTCGTGTGGTTCGCCCTCGCGATCGTGATGATCGTGGCCTTCTTCGTCATCGAGGTCCGGGTCGAGAACCCGCTCGTGCCGATGCGCGTGCTCCTCAACCGCAACCGCGGCGGCGCCTACATCACCTCGCTGATCGTCGGCATCGGCATGTTCGCGATGTTCCTGTTCCTGGGGCTGTGGCTGCAGGTGGTCAAGGGCTACACGCCGATCGTGGCGGGCTTCGCGTTCCTGCCCTTCAGCGTGGGCATCGTGATCGGCGCCGGCATCGCCAGCCAGCTGCTGCCCAAGGTCGGCCCGAAGCCGCTCCTCGTCCCGGGTCTGCTCATGGGCGCCACCGGTCTGCTCTGGCTCTCGACGCTCGAGGCCGACTCGCCCTACCTCACCCACGTGCTGCCCTCGATGCTGATCATGAGCCTGGGCATGGCGTTCACGTTCATCCCGATCTCGACCACGGCGCTGCACGCCATCGGCCACGACGACGCCGGTGTCGGCTCCGCGCTCATCAACACCGTCCAGCAGGTCGGCGGCGCGGTCGGCACGGCGCTGCTCAACACCGTCGCGGTCGCGGCGACCACCGCATGGATCGCGGCGAACCCGGCGGCCGGACCGGCCGGCATCCCGCAGGCCCTCACCGAGGGCTACACCCGCGCGTTCCTCGTGGGCAGCGGCTTCATGGTGGTGGCAGCCGTGGTCGCGTTCTTCATGATCACGATCGGCAAGGAGGCCGCGGCCGAGGACGACGAGCCGGTCGTCGCGCTCGGCTGAGGCTGCTGCTCAGGCGACGCCGGCCGGTCGGAGCTGCACGCTCACGCGTGGCCCGACCGGCCCGGCGGTCTTGGGCACCGCGTGCTCCCAGGTGCGCTGGCACGAGCCGCCCATGACCACGAGGTCGCCGTGGCCGAGCGAGAACGAGAGCGACCGGCCGCCGCCGCGTGGGCGCAGCGCGAGGGTGCGCGGCGAGCCGAACGACACGATCGCCACGAGGGTGTCCTCGGTCGCCGACCGCCCGATGGTGTCGCCGTGCCAGGCGACGGAGTCGCGGCCGTCGCGGTAGAGGCACATGCCGGCGGTGACGAACGGCTCGCCCAGCTCGGGCCGGTAGTAGGCCGAGAGCGCCGCGCGGGCGTCGGCGAGCACCGGGTGGGGGAGCGCGGCGTCGCCGTCGTACCAGGCGATCAGGCGCGGGACGTCGACCACCCGGTCGTACATCCGGCGCCGCTCGGCGGCCCACGCGACGTCGTGCAGCAGGGTGTCGAGCACGGCGTCGGAGCCCTCGACCCAGCCGGGGCGGTGGTCGACCCACGCGCCGTGCGCGAGCGGGGTGCGCTCGACGCGGCCGGCGAGCCGGCCGAGGCGGACGTCGTCGGCGAGGTCGAGCAGCGAGGCCTGCACCGACAGCTGCGGGGCGCTGGCCCGGACGGAGTCGACCCGGGTGCGCGCGACCGACGGCGGCTCGGGCCAGCCGGTGCGGTGGGCCGGTCGGGTGCTCACCGATCGACGGTAGCACGCTGTCGTACAGATGTACGAGAGCCGCGATGTCGCGGGTCGGCCCTCCGCCGCGGGCCGGTGTTCGCCACACTGACCGCGTGACCATGACCCTCGCCGTCGACTGCGGCGGCACGGGCCTCAAGGCCTCGGTGCTCGACGCCGACGGCACGCTGCACGCGAAGCCGCTGCGCGTCCCGACGCCGTACCCGATGCCGACCGCGCGCTTCCTCGACGCGATCGCCGACCTCGCCGGGCAGCTGCCCCACGCGGACCGGGCGACCGTCGGCATCCCGGGGATGATCCGCCACGGCGTCGTCATCGTGACGCCGCACTACGTCACCGAGAGCGGCCCGAGGTCCAAGCGGCTCGAGCACCTCGTCGAGGAGTGGACCGGGTTCGACGCCCGCGCCGCGCTCGAGGACCGGCTCGGCATGCCGACCCGCGTGCTCAACGACGCCGAGGTGCACGGCGCCGGCGTCGTGACCGGGGCCGGCCTCGAGCTCGTGCTCACCCTCGGCACGGGCCTGGGGTGCGCGCTCTTCGACGGCGGCCGCCTCGCCCCGCACCTCGAGCTCTCCCAGGCGCCCGTGCGCTGGGGGCTGTCGTACGACACCTACATCGGCGACAAGGAGCGCAAGCGCCTCGGGCCCGCGTTCTGGTCGCGACGGGTGCGCCGGGTGGTCGAGGCGCTGCGGCCGGTCTTCGTCTGGGACCGGCTCTACCTCGGCGGCGGCAACGCCCGGGTGATCACGCCGGAGGTGCTCGCGACACTCGGCGACGACGTCGTGGTCGTGCCGAACACCGCGGGCATCGTCGGCGGCGTCCGGGCCTGGACGCTCGGCAGGACAGGAGAGGTCTCGTGACCGAGGAGCGCACCGACGTAACCCGGCTCGAGGTGCCGCAGGGCACCGTCGCCGAGCGCGAGGCCCGCGGGCGCGTCGCGCGGCAGGTCGCGCCGCGGTCGTCGCACGCGGAGTTCGTGCCGTCCCCGGCCCGGCGGTCGCCCGTCGACGTCCTCGTCGAGCAGGGCGCCACGCGCGTGCCGGAGCTGCTGCCGATCCGCTACGGCCGGATGGCGTCGTCGCCCTTCGCGTTCTACCGCGGTGCGGCCGCCGTCATGGCCATGGACCTCGCGACCACCCCGAGCTCGGGGCTCGTGGTCCAGCTCTGCGGCGACGCCCACCTGCTGAACTTCGGCAACTACAACTCGCCCGAGCGGCGGCTCATGTTCGACCTCAACGACTTCGACGAGACGCTGCCCGGTCCGTTCGAGTGGGACGTCAAGCGGTTCGCGGCCTCGATCGTCGTCGCGTCGCAGGACAACGGGTTCTCCGAGCTCGACACGATCGGCGTCGTCCGCGACGCCGTGCAGTCCTACCGCACGGCGATGGCCGGCTTCGCGTCGTCGACGAACCTGTCGGTCTGGTACTCGCGCCTCGAGGTCGAGAGCCTGCTCGAGGGCCTCAAGACGCAGGCGGCGCTGCGCGGTGCCAGCGTGAAGCAGGTGCGCCGGCAGACCTCGAAGTTCGCGACGCGCGACAACCTGCAGGCGTTCGCGCGCCTGACCGAGGTCGCCGACGGACGCCCGCGCTTCCGCTCGGAGCCGCCGCTGGTCGTGCCGATCGTCGAGCTCGCGGGCGACGCCGGAGCGGACTGGGTGAAGCGCGAGGCGGCCCGCATCCTGGGGGAGTACCGCGCCACGCTCGAGGACGACCGCAAGCTCCTCGTCGCCCAGTACACCTACGCCGACCTCGCCCGCAAGGTCGTCGGCGTCGGCAGCGTCGGCACGCGCGCGTGGATGACGCTGCTGCTCGGCCGCGACGACCAGGACCCGCTCATCCTGCAGTTCAAGGAGGCGACGTCGTCGGTGCTCGAGCCCTACGTCGGGCCCTCGGAGTACGAGCCCGGGCACCGCGTGGTGGCCGGCCAGCGCCTCATGCAGGCGACGAGCGACATCTTCCTGGGCTGGTACCGCGGTCGCGGTCTCGACGGCGTCGAGCACGACTTCTACGTCCGGCAGCTGCGCGACGGCAAGGGCAGCATCGACATCGCGATGCTGGCACCGATCGGGATGCGCATCTACGCGTCGTTGTGCGCGTGGACCCTCGCGCGGGCGCATGCACGGTCGGGCGCGCGCATCGCGATCGCGGCGTATCTCGGCAAGGGGCGCACGTTCGACGACGCGATCACCGAGTTCGCGGTCGAGTACGCCGCCCAGAACGCGCGCGACCACGCCGAGCTCGTGAAGGCGATCGAGTCGGGCCGGATCGTCGCCGAGACCGGCCTCTGAGCGCCCCCGGTCCTGGGACCGATCCCACCGAAACGGGGGTGCGACGGTCCCGGTCGTCCTAGCCTCGGTCGCGACAACCGAGACGCAGGAGGTCGACCATGGCCGGCAAGTTCGTCGTCAAGACCGACGCCCAGGGCAAGTTCCGCTTCAACCTGGTCGCGGGCAACGGGCAGATCATCGCCCAGTCGCAGGCGTACAAGGACAAGCAGTCCGCCCTCGACGGCATCGAGTCGGTCAAGAAGCACGCCGCCGACTCCACCGTCGACGACCAGACCTGAGCCGACCCGGCTGAGTAGGGTCGGGGCTCGAACGAAGGAGCCCCGAGTGGTCGACGTACGTCCGTTCCGCGCGCTGCGCCCGGCACCCGGGTCCGAGGCGCGCGTGGTGTCACCGCCGTACGACGTCGTCGACGTCGAGGAGGCGCGCGCCTACGCCGCCGGCGACCCCGACTCCTTCCTGCGCGTCTCGCGGCCCGAGATCGACCTGCCCGCCGACGTCGACCCGCACGCCGCGGAGGTCTACGAGCGCGGCCGCGCCAACCTCGCCGAGTTCGTCGAGCGCGGCGTGCTCGTGCTCGACGCGGCGCCGACGTACTCCGTCTACCGGCAGGTGATGGGTGACGTCGTGCAGACCGGTGTGGTCGCTGCGGTGTCCGTCGACGACTACGACGCCGGCCGCGTGCGCATCCACGAGTACACGCGCCCGGACAAGGAGGACGACCGGGTCCGGCACATCGACGAGCTCGGCGCCCACGACGAGCCGGTGTTCTTGACCTACCGCGCGAGCCCGGCGATCGACGCGCGCATCGCCGAGGTCACGCGCGGGCTCCCGATCTACGACTTCACCACCGCCGACGGCGTGCAGCACGAGCTGTGGGTGATGGATCGCGAGGGGAGCCTGGCCGTCGCCAACGCCTTCCAGGACGTGCCCGCGCTCTACGTCGCCGACGGCCACCACCGCTCTGCGGCGGCCTCGCGGGTCCACAAGCAGCGGCGCGGGGACGGCGGCGAGCACGACGGCTTCCTGGCCGTCGTGTTCCCCCA
>JBGAJT010000079.1:0-12035 GCA_044224785.1 Candidatus Nanopelagicales bacterium
GGTGTGGACGGCGGTGCCCAGGAGGGTCGCCGCGCCGGCGAGCCCGACGAGGAGCACCGAGCCCACCGAGTCGCACACCTGCAGCGACGCGACGTTGGCGCCCTGGTCGTCCGGCGCCGAGAGCTCGAGCACCAGGGACCCGATGGAGCCGAAGGACATGCCCATGCCCATCGCGCCGATCGTCCAGCCCGGGATGATGATCCAGAACGGCAGCGCGGGTACGAGGCTCAGCACCGCCCATGCCAGGCAGAACGCCACGAGCAGAGCGCCGATCTCGACCAGCCGGCCCTTCGGCAGCCGGGAGTAGAGCCGCCCCTGCACCTGCGAGCCTGCCGCCCACCCGACGGCGCCCATCGTGAGCGCGACGCCCGCCTGCGCGGTCGACGCACCGCGCAGCGTCTGCAGGGCGAGCGGCACGAACGCCTCGCCGGCGAAGAACGCGCCCGCGAGCAGGCCGCGCATGACGACGACGGTCGGGAGCCCGCGCGCGAACCGCAGCGCACCGGCGGGGAGCAGCAGCCGCAGCATCGGCAGCAGCAGCGCCAGCCCGACGACGAGGAGCACCGCGCCGACGGCGCCGAGGCGCGTCCCCGCCTCCTGCACGAGCGCGAGACCCACGGCCGCCACGACCGCGAGCCGCACCCGGCCGCGGCGCTCCGCACCCGCCTCGAGCGTCCCACCGAACTCGCGGGTGCGCGGCACGAGCAGCAGCAGCGGCGGGATCACGAACGGCACCACGCACCAGAACACCCAGCGCCACGACAGGTGGTCGGTCAGGAACCCGGCGATGAGCGGCCCGACGATCGCGGGCAGCACCCACGCGGCCGACAGCACCGCGAACGTCTTGGGCCGCAACCACTCCGGGTAGGCGCGTCCGATGACGACGTAGACCGTCACGATCGCGAGCCCCATGCCGAAGCCCTGCAGCGCCCGTGCCCCGATGAGCACCGGCATCGACCACGCGGCACCGGCCAGCGCAGCGCCGACGCCGAACAGCGAGATGCCGAGGATCAGCGGCGGCCGCGGACCGGCGCGGTCGCACCACTCGCCCGCGATCACCATGGCGACGAGGCTGGTGACGATGTAGCCGTTGAACGCCCACGCGTAGACGGCGAGCCCGTCGAGCGACCGCGCGACGACCGGCATCGCCGACGCGACCCCGATCCCCTCGAACGCGAACATCGTCATCGCCGCGACGACGCCGATGGTGACCGCGCGGTACGACGGACCCATCAGGCCCTCGGCACCGACGTCGGACGCGGCCTCGTCGGACGCGGCCACGTCGGAGCGCGCGACCGTCGTCGACGCGTGCTCGGCGATCACGTGCTCGGGGATCTCGACGTCGAGCTCGTGCGTCGGCGACCCGGTCGCGAAGACGGGGGGCAGGTCGCCGGTACGGGCGTCAGGAGGTCGAGCAGCAGGGTCGTCGTGCTCGGAGGTCAGGACTCGCCCCCGGAGCCGTCCCCCGAGCCGTCGCCGCCCTTGCCGCCCTTGCCGCCCTTGCCGCCCTTGCCGATCGGGATGCCCTCGTAGATCTTCTTGCAGTCCGGGCAGACCGGGAACCGGTTCGGGTCGCGACCGGGCACCCAGACCTTGCCGCACAACGCGATCACCGGCGTGCCCGTGACGGCGGACTCGACGATCTTGTCCTTCTTCACGTAGTGCGCGAAGCGCTCGTGGTCGCCCTCGTCGACCGCGAACTCGGTCCGCTCCTCGACGAGCGTGCCGACCATCGTGTCGGTCTCGGGTGCGGCCAGCGGCTCGGTGGGCGTCGACATGCGCACGATCCTAGGACGGACCCGCCCCTCCCGGTCAGGTCAGTTGAGCGCGGGGTCGGTCGACGGCGTGGCGACGAACGCGAGGTCGCCCTGCTGGCGGCGCAGCACGCGCAGCCAGAGGTCGTCGGGAGCCGCGTCGAACACGTCGGCAGGTCCGCCGTCGACGACGTACCAGGCCCCTTCCGAGATCTCGTCGTCGAGCTGTCCCGCGCTCCAGCCCGCATAGCCGGCGTAGATGCGGATCGCGTCGATCTCGGCGAGCGACTCGTCGGGGTCGAGGTCGAGGTCGACGAGGCCGAAGGGACCGGCCACGCGGCGGAAGCCGTCAGGCTCGGGGCCGTCCTCGGGACCGGTGTGCAGACCGAGCGCGAGCGCGGAGTCCTCGGCCACCGGGCCGCCGGTGAACAGGACGTCGGTGCCGGTGGTCCGGCCGTCCCACGGCGGCAGCACCGCACCCACCGGGACATGGCTCGGACGGTTGAGGACCAGGCCCAGCGAGCCCTCCTCGTCGTGGTCGAGGAGCAGCACGACGGCGCGCGAGAACGTGGGGTCGGTGAGCACCGGGGCGGCGACCAGCAGCCGGCCGGCGAGCGGCACGGCGGGCGGGACGTCGAGGGGCTGCAGCGTCACAGCACCAGCATGCCGAACCTCGCGCGCGAGGTCCCGTGAGCGAGGTCACGAAACGAGTTCCGACGATGCTGTCCGTTCGGCCGATCGCGGCGTAGCATGACAGTACGTAAGGGTAGAAACACGGAGGGTGATTACTCTCCGTGATCAACCCCGCCGACGGGGGTCGGCGGTGGGGAAGCTCGGGAGGACGGCATGCCGCAGCAGCCGCTGGCACAGGTTCCCGTCGACGCCACCTGGGAGTGGCAGGAGCACGGCGCCTGCCGTGACGCCGACACCGCGCTGTTCTTCCATCCGCAGAACGAACGAGGGCTCTCCCGCATCCGCCGCGACCGCGCCGCCAAGTCCGTGTGCGCACGCTGCGATGTCCGTTCCGAGTGCGCCGATTACGCGATCCGCGCGCGCGAGCCGTACGGCGTCTGGGGCGGCCTGACCGAGGAGGAGCGCGAGCGCATCTACGTGCGCAGCGCGCTCGCCGACTACGGCCGCGGCAAGGGCGAGGGCCTGCGCGCGGTGCACGACGCGCTGCGCACCGCTCCCTGACCGACCCCGCGCACCACCCCAGAGCACCGACCTCCGGCCCCGGCGACCGCCGGGGCCGTCGTCGTGGAGCGGCCGCTCCGGTCACGCAGCGTGGCAGCGCCTCACGGCAGGCCCACTCCGCCGATCGGGCCGGCGCCCCTGCGTGTCCTCTCGCGCAGCCGTCGGCGGGTCGCGTGACGCCGCCTGCAACCCCTGCGAATCCTGTCCCTGGCCCGTCCGAGGCGGCTTCGCACCAGGTCCGCAGCGGTCCGGGGCGAGCGCCGAGCATCGGACGCAGCGCGGGAGTAGCGTCCTGAGTGCGGTCCCCAGAGTGGAGCACCGCGAGGGCGGGCAGCGTCGCAGAACCGCGTGAGGACGACCCCCGCCCGGGGTGAGGGAGGTTCCCATGACCCACGCGCAGCACGTCATCGAACCGACGCAGGCAGAAGAGGGTCCCCGTCGGGGGCTCGGTCTCCCGCAGGCCACCGCGCTGATCGTCGGAAGCATCATCGGCGTCGGCATCTTCAACCTGCCGGCGTCGCTGGCCGAGTACGGGCCGATCAGCATCTGGGGCATGGTGCTGACCACCGTCGGTGCCCTGGCCCTGGCCTTCATGTTCGCCGTGATGTCGCGGCGGCTGCCTGCCGACGGCGGGCCCTACGCCTACGCGCGCGTCGCGTTCGGCAACCCGACCGGCTTCGCCAACGCCTGGTCCTACTGGATCACCGCGTGGGCCGGCAACGCGGCCATCGTGGTCGGCTGGGTGTTCTACGTGCAGTACGTCCTGTCCGTCTGGTTCCCCGACGCCGCCTACGCGAAGTGGGTCGGCTTCCTGCTCGGCGTGGTCGGGCTGTGGCTGCCGGCCATGATCAACCTGTCCGGCGTGAAGAACATGGGATCGGTCCAGCTGTGGACGTCGATCATCAAGTTCGTCCCGCTCGCGCTCATGTCGACCGTCGGCCTGCTCGCGATCAACACCGACAACTTCACGCCGTTCAACGCCTCGACGAGCACGAACACAGAGGCGATCCTCGGCGCCATGGCGCTGTGCCTGTTCAGCTACCTCGGCGTGGAGACCGCGTCGGTCGCCGCCGCCAAGGTGCGCGACCCCGACCGCAACGTCCCGAAGTCGACGATCTACGGCACGCTGGCCACCGCGGTGGTCTACGTCCTGTCCTTGATCGCGGTGTTCGGCTCCGTCCCCACGTCCCAGCTCGGCGACAGCTCGGCGCCGTACTCCACCGCAGCTGACGCGATGGTCGGCGGGGGCACCTGGGCCGGGTACGTCGTCGCCGGGTGCGTGATCGTCTCCGGCCTCGGCGCCCTCAACGGCTGGACGATGATCTGCGCCGAGATGCCGCTCGCCGCAGCCAACGACGGGCTGTTCCCGGGCCTGTTCGGTCGGCTGTCGCACGCCGGCGTCCCCGCCGCGGGCATCGTGCTGTCGACGGTCTTCGCCACCCTCGCCATGGCGGCCTCCTTCCTCGGCGCCACCGGGCAGGACGTGTTCACCACGCTCCTCTACATGTCCGGCATCACGGCCGCGATCCCGTACGCCTTCTCGGCCGCCGCGCAGATCAAGTGGCGCATCGCGGACAAGCGGGCTCTGAACAGCCGCCGGTTCGCGCGCGACATGCTGGTCGCCGCCGTCGCCCTCGTGTTCTGCGTGCTGTTCATCTGGTACTCGCGCAACACCGGGGCGGAGAGCCTCATCGGCGAGTGGATGCCGTTCATCATGGCCGGCGTCGCGTTCCTCGTCGGTATCCCCGTGTACCTGCGGCAGAAGGCGCACATGACCGAGCCTGGTTCTGTGCCCGCCTACCGCTGACCGCCACCCGCGCCGTCCGCACGTCCCGGAGAGAGGACCCGACATGACCTTCCACGTCGACTCCGAGGTCGGCCGGCTCCGCCAGGTCATCGTGCACCGACCCGGGCTCGAGCTCACCCGCCTCACGCCGCAGAACGTGCACGAGCTGCTGTTCGACGACGTGATGTGGGCGCAGCGGGCCCGGGAGGAGCACGACGCGTTCGCGCAGAAGCTGCGCGACAAGGGCGTCACCGTGCACCACTTCGAGCGGCTGCTCGCCGAGGCCATAGACGAGCCGGGCGCCCGCGAGTTCCTGCAGGAGGAGTTCACCACCGCGACGCGGTTCGGACCGCGCCTCGAGCGCCGTCTCGACGAGCTCGTCGCGACGGCGCCCGCGGAACGGCTCGCCGAGGTCCTCATCGGCGGGCTGCTCCGGTCCGACCTGCAGCTCGAGGAGGACTCCTCCCTGCTGTGGGCCTACCTGTCCCCCAGCGACTTCCTGCTGACCCCGCTGCCCAACCACCTGTTCCAGCGCGACAACACGGCCTTCGCCTACGACGGGCTCTCGGTGAACCCGATGACGATGCCGGCCCGCAAGCGGGAGACCATCAACTCCCGCGTGGTCTGGAACTTCCACCCGATGTTCCGCGACGCCGGGCTGCACTTCTACTACGGCAACGACGGCGAGAACCACGAGCCGGCGACCGTCGAGGGCGGCGACATCCTCGTCATCGGCAACGGTGCCGTGATGATCGGCATGGGCGAGCGCACGACGCCGCAGGGCATCGAGTTCCTCGCCCGGCAGTACTTCATGCACGGGAAGGTCACGCAGGTCATCGTCGTCGAGCTGCCCAAGACGCGGGCGTTCATGCACCTCGACACCGCGATGACGATGATCGACCGCGACACGTTCAGCGTGTACCCGTACCTGCCCGACGACCTGCGCTGCTTCTCCCTGACGCCGAAGGGCGACGGCGGCGACTACACCGTCGCCGAGCACGACGACCTGTTCCCGCTCGTCGCCGAGGCGATCGGCGTCGATAAGGTCCGCGTGCTGCGCACGCCGATCGACGAGATGGGCGCGGCGCGCGAGCAGTGGGACGACGGCAACAACTTCCTCGCCGTCTCCCCTGGCGTCATCTTCGGGTACGAGCGCAACACCACGACCAACACGTTCCTGCGCCGCAACGGGATCGAGGTCGTCACCATCGTGGGCTCGGAGCTCGGGCGCGGTCGCGGCGGCCCGCGGTGCATGAGCTGCCCCATCGAGCGCGACGCCGTCGGCTGAACGCGGCGATACCGGTTACGGCTCCACGACGGGGCCTTGAAAGGATCAGGTCATGGCTGTGAACCTGCGCGACCGCGACTTCCTCAAGGAGATCGACTTCACGGCGGAGGAGCTCCAGCACCTGCTGGACCTCGCCGCGGAGCTCAAGGCGGCCAAGAAGGCGCGCAACGAGGTGCAGCGCCTGCGCGGGCGCAACGTCGCGCTGATCTTCGAGAAGACCTCGACCCGCACGCGGTGCGCCTTCGAGGTCGGCGCCTACGACCAGGGCGCGCACGTCACCTACCTCGACCCGGTCTCGTCGCAGATCGGCCACAAGGAGTCGGCGGCCGACACCGCGCGCGTCCTGTCCCGCATGTACGACGCGATCGAGTTCCGCGGCGCCGCGCAGGCGACCGTCGAGGAGCTCGCCGAGTTCAGCGACGTCCCGGTCTACAACGGGCTCACCGACGAGTGGCACCCGACCCAGATGCTCGCCGACTTCCTCACGATGCTCGAGCACGGCGACGGCCGCACGGCGTCGGAGACCTCCTACGCCTACCTCGGCGACGCGCGCTCCAACATGGGGCACTCGCTGCTCGTCATGGGCGCGATCATGGGCGCCGACGTGCGCATCGCCGCGCCGGAGGCGCTGTGGCCGAGCGCCGACGTCCAGCGCATCGCCTACGAGCGGGCCGCCGGCTCGGGCGCCCGCATCACCCTGACCGAGGACGTCGACGAGGCCGTCGCGGGTGCGCAGTTCGTGCACACCGACGTGTGGGTCTCGATGGGCGAGCCGAAGGAGGTCTGGGACGAGCGGGTGCGCCTGCTCACGCCGTACCAGGTCAACGCGAAGGTGCTCGCCGCCGCAGGCAACCCGGACGTCCGGTTCATGCACTGCCTGCCGGCGTTCCACGACACCCGGACCGTCGTCGGCCGCGAGATCGCCGAGCGCACCGGCATGACCGAGGGCCTCGAGGTGACCGACGAGGTGTTCTCCTCGGCCGCCAACATCGCCTTCGACCAGGCCGAGAACCGCCTGCACACCATCAAGGCGATCATGGTCGCCACCCTCGCCGACCCCGACTGACGGCGCAGCGCAGCCGCGCTGCGACGGCCTTCAGGCCAGGGTGCGGTTGAGGCGGTGGTAGAGCGACTTCGTGGTGCCGTAGAGCTTCGCGTACTCGGCGTACGCGTCGCCGTAGGCGAGCACGTCGATCGGTGACGGCGTGAACGTCTGCGCCACCGGGACGAGCGCCGGGACGTCCTGCAGCGCCAGCTCGCCCAGGCAGATCCGGGCCCACAGCGCGACGCCGCGCAGCTGCGCGTGGCGCGGGTCGGCGACCTGCTCGACGGGGCGGCCGAGGACGTCGGCGTAGATCTGGCACCACAGGTCGCTCTGCGCGCCGCCGCCGAGGATGCGCGTGCGCGGCACCGGCTGCTTGAGGAACTTCTCGTAGGCCTCGAACAGCCAGCGGCCGTTGAGCGCCACGCCCTCGAGCACCGAGCGCACGAGCATCGCGCGGTTCGTGCGCAGCGACACGTTGAGCCAGCCGCCGCGGACGACCTTGTCCTCGACCGGGCTGCGCTCGCCGTTGAGCCACGGCATGAACAGCAGGCCCTCGCTGCCCGCGGGCGCGGTCGCCGCGAGCTCGAGCAGGTCCTCGAAGGTCGGGTCGAGCGCCTCCTCCGCGGCGCCGGACGCACCGATGCCGCTGCCGCCGCCGAGCAGCCCGTCGCGCGGGGCGACGATCTGCTCGCGCAGCCACTGCAGCGCCGCGCCGCCGGTCTCCTGGTTGTTCGCGACGATCGGGAACTCGGGGTCGAGCCCGGGCACCGTCGCGATCGAGTGCAGGACGTCGGTGCGCTTGAACGGGACGCGCGCGCCGATCCACTGCGTCGTCGACACCGCGATGTGGGTCTCGAAGGGCGCGACCGCGCCCGAGCCCACGATCGCGGCGTGCAGGTCGGGGATGCCGCACACGACGGGGACATCGGCGCCGCTCGCCGAGACGCCGAGCTCCTCGGCCATCGCCGGCAGCAGCGGCCCGAGCACCGAGCCGGTGGGCAGCAGCTCGGGCAGCCGGGCGCGGTCGCGCCGCGCGCGGGTGACGAGGGAGTCGACGTAGCCGAGCCGGGCGCCGGGCCGGTTGTCGGTGAGCCAGGACAGGATCATCGATGCCGGTGTGGCCGCCGCACGGCCGGTGAAGCGCATCCCGAGGTAGTCGACCGGCTCGAGGATCGTCGCGGTGCGCGCGTAGACCTCCGGCAGCCGCTCGCGCAGCAGGAGCGAGTGGCCTGTGGGGTCCGCGCCGCTCGGCGACGGCGCGCCGCCGGTGACCCGCACGTAGGGCAGCGCCTTGTGCGGTGCGATGCCCGACACGCTCACCGGCCCGCCGATCACCTGCCGGACGAGGTCGCGCGCCCGCGTGTCCGCCCAGAGCAGCACGTCGCCCGCGGGCTCGCCGTGCACGTCGACCGGCACCGACGAGCCCCACTGGCCGGTGATGCCGACGGCGTGCAGCGCGGAGGGGTCGGCGCCGGCGGCGTCGATGGCCTCGCGCGTCGCGTCGACCAGGCCGCCCCACCACTCGGTCGCGTCCTGCGTCGCCGCGCCGTCGAGACCGATGTGCACGCGCACGGGGCGCATCGCCGTACGGCGCACCTCGCCGTCGAGCCCGACGACGGCGACCTTCGGGCCGCCGTTGCCCAGGTCGACGGCGAGGATCCACCGGTCGCCCATGTCAGGCCTCCGGCGCCACGTCGTGCATGGCGTCGAGCACGCCCGACATCACGGTCTCGAGCGTCGCGTGGCCCTGCGGCGTATGGCCGAAGCCGTACATCGCGCCGGACTGCGCCGGCTCGCCGCGGTGCTCCTCGGCGTAGGCGACGGCGACGGCGAGCGCCGCGAGGAACTGCTCGGCCACCCCGTCGTGCGTGTTCGGGCGGGTGATGCAGAAGTGCAGCGCCGGCGGCAGCTGCAGCGAGTTCATCCGCCAGCCCTGCTCCTTGAGGGAGTCGTTGACCAGGTAGATGTCGAGGTCGCTGCCCTCGGCCGCCTTGAACGCGATGAGGAACGTCGGGTCGCCGATCACCTCGAGCTGCGGCACGCGCTCGCGGATGCCCTCCTTGATGGCGGTCGCGGTGCGCATGATGCCGTCGGCCGCCGCCAGGTAGCCGGACTCGCCGGTCGCGAGGAGCGCGGCGTAGGTCGAGGCGATGATGCCGCCGCTGCGCGAGCCCGCGAGACCCGGCGACAGGTACAGCCCGCCCGGCCAGCCGGGGTAGGTGAAGTACTGGTGCTTGCGCAGGTCGCGCGAGCGGTAGAGCAGCACGCTCGACCCCTTGAGCGCGTAGCCGTACTTGTGGGTGTCGGCGGAGATCGACGTGACGCCGGGGACGCGGAAGTCCCACATCGGCACGTCGTAGCCGAGGCGCTCGACCCACGGGAGCAGCCAGCCGCCGAGGCAGCCGTCGACGTGCATGCCGATCCCGCGCGACTGCGCCAGCGCCGCGATCTCCTCGATCGGGTCGATGAGGCCGTGCGCGTAGTTCGCCGCGCTGCCGACGAGGGCGATCGTGTTCTCGTCGATGAGCTCGGCCATCGCCGCGACGTCGGCGACGTAGCCGTCGGTCAGCGGAGCGTGCCGGATCTCGATGTTCATCCAGTGCGCGCCCTTGTCGAGCGCGACGTGCGCGGTGGTCGGCATGACGACGTTGGGCTGGGTGATCCCGCGGTCCTCGCGCGCCTGCTCGCGGTAGGAGTACAGCGCGGTGATGAGGCTCTCGGAGCCGCCGCTGGTCACCACGCCGACGCCCTTGCCGTGCAGCAGCGACGACGTCATCGCGATGATCTCGGCCTCGAACTTCGTCGCGCTCGGGTACATGTCGCGCTGCAGCACGTTGGCGTGCGAGAACAGCGAGAACACCTCGCCGAGGAACGCGTAGTGGTCGTGGTCGCCGCAGTACAGCGAGCCCGACACGTGGCCGGCGTCGCCCTGCGCGTCCTCGGTCTGCGCCATCGTCGCGATCTCGTGCAGCAGCTGCGCGCGGTCGACCGGCTCGGCCGGGACGGCCCGGAAGGACTCGGTCGACTTGCGGTAGGGCCAGAAGCCGTCGAGGAGGGCGTCGGTGTCGTCGGTGGCGGTCATGCGGTCTCCTGGCGGTGGTGACGGTCGACGGCGAGACCGTCGAGGAGGTGGTCGACGACGAGGAGGGCGTCCTGCCCCGCACGTCGTCGGCTGCGGGACGGCGTCATGGCGACGCGCGCCCCGAGATCGCGGATCGCGCCGTACAGCGCGGTGGTGAGGGTGTCGACGTCGACGTCGGCGAGCTCGCCGACCTCGATGGCCGCGGCGACCCCCTCTCGCATGCGCGCGTAGGAGCGGCCGAGCACGGAGCCGTGCGGGTACGCCGCAGCCATGACGCGCGGTCCCTCGAGCACGGTGATGCGGGCGAAGTCGTCGCGGGCGCAGAGCCGGACGAAGACCTCGGCACCGTCGCGCAGCCGGTCGAGCGGCGAGCCCGGGGTGAGCGCGTCGAGGCGGCGGTAGAGCTCGTCGTCGACCTCGCGGTAGACAGCCGCGAACAGCTCGTCCTTGCCGCCCGGGAAGTAGTGGTAGAGCGCACCGCGGGCCATGCCCGCGCGGCGCAGGACCTCGGCGACCGTGGTGGCGTCGTAGCCGTGCTCCGCGAAGCACGCGCGCGCCGACGCGACGAGCGCCGCCCTCGACGCCTCCGCCTGCTCAGCCCGCCCCACCCGCGCACCGTATTTCGTTGACCGACGGTCGGTCAACCACGAGCGACCGCCGGGCATGTCACCGCCCTCGCCCACCCGGACGGCCGAGCGCGTCACGATGCGTCGCCGCCCTACGAGCGCAGGGTGACCGAAGCGCCGTCCGACGGCCCGACGGACGGCGCGGCTGGACGAAAGGTGGATCCGAGCCCCAGCACGTACCGCCACACTGGGTGAGGGCACGACGAGCACAAGGAGTCCCGCATGCCACGAGCACGCAGCCATCCCCGGGGTCGCCCCCGCGGACGGCGCCCCGACGACGGGGCCTCGGCCGTCGAGTACGCGGTCCTCCTCGCAGGTGCTGTCCTGGGCATCTTCGCGGTGATCGTGGGACTCAAGTCCTCGTTCGGCGCCGCGTTCTCCGATGCCTCGGCCAACCAGGCCGTCGTGTCCGACGGCAGCACCGTCGCGCCCAGCAACGGACCCACGTCCACGCTGCCGCCGCCGGCGACCCCGGTCGTCACCGCGGTACCCGGCAACGGGTCCGCGACGATCAACTGGAGCCCGGTCAGCGGCGCGACGTCGTACGTCGTCACCATCGGCCCCGGCGGCTCGTGCTCCGTCAGCGGCACCACCGCGACCTGCACGGGTCTCACCAACGGCACCACCTACGCCGTCGGCGTCGTCGCGCGCGCTCCTTCGGGCAACAGCGGCACGGGCACCGTGTCGGTCGTCCCGCGCACGATCCCCGGAGCGCCCACAGCGCTGACTGCCGACCCGGCCAACGGCGGTGGCGTCACGATCGGCTGGGCGGCGCCCGCCAACGACGGCGGATCGCCGATCACCGGCTACACGGTCACGTCGTCCCCCGCGGGCGGCACGTGCGCCGTCAGCGGCAACTCCGCGACCTGCACCGGGCTCACCCCCGGCACCAACTACACGTTCTCGGTGGTCGCGACCAACGCTGCGGGCAACGGCCCGGCCGCCACGGTCCAGGAGGTCGCGCCGACGCCGGTGTCGCGCACGGCCACCGTCACGGAGAACTTCCCCGCGCCGAACAACTACCGCAGCTACACCTGCACGGTGAGCCCTGCGTCGGCAGGCGCGTGCTCCTACACCACGTCGGGAACCGACCGGATCACGTTCGATCCGACGAACACCGCGCCGGTCGGTACGGCGGTCACCGTGACGTGGACGTTCCTCGACCGCAACAACAACACGCTCACGACGATCACCCGCACGTACTACCTCACCTGAGGTGACCGAACGTGGACGGGGCCGGGGCGCGCCCACCGGGCCGGC